>JBEKFN010000116.1:0-11047 GCA_050013295.1 Terriglobales bacterium | reverse complement strand
TTCACACGATTAACTCCCACGCCATTAACTCTCACGCGCTTAGCAGTGTCGCTTACGAATTCGCCTCCGATGTGCGTCAAGGGCTCACGCTGCCGGGACAAAAGGAACTCCCCTCCAAGTACCTCTATGACGACGTGGGCTCGGCGCTGTTTGAAGTGATTAGTTGTCTGCCCGAGTACGGACTCACCCGAGCCGATGAGCGTTTGCTGCAACGTCACGCGTGTGAGATCGTGGACCGCCTGGACACTCCCGTCGCCGTGGCCGAACTCGGCAGCGGCAGCGGCAAAAAGACCCGATGGATACTGGAGGCGATCGGCCGCCGGCAGCGCACATCTTATTATCCGGTCGAAATATCCCGCTCCGCTCTGCTCATGTGCCAGCGCGAACTCAGCGATATTGATTCCATCAGCATTGTAGGTTTTGAGCGCGAGTATCTTGACGGGTTGCAGGAGGTGGCCGCGCATCGGCAGCGCAGCCAACACTTGTTAGTGTTGTTTCTGGGCAGCACGATCGGGAACTTCGATCGTCCCGCCGGCATAAAATTCCTGGCGGAAGTGCGGCGCATTCTAGAGCCTGGAGATTCACTTCTTCTGGGAACGGACCTGGAAAAGCCCTGTGCGCAACTGCTCAAGGCCTACGACGACGAACTGGGAGTGACCGCTGCGTTTAATCTCAATCTGCTGGCCCGCATCAACCGCGAACTCGATGCCGATTTTGACCTGGGCCAGTTTGCCCACTCGGCCCGGATCAATCGCCAAGCCCGTAGCGTCGAAATGCATCTCGAATCAAAGCGGCGCCAAACCGTGCGCATTCCGGCAGCCGATCTGTGCCTCGAATTTGCGGAGGGCGAGACCATCTGGACCGAGAGTAGCCACAAGTACTCAGCGGAAGAGGTCTTCCAGATGGCGAGCGCCGCCGGCTTCTGCTGCCAGGCGCAATGGATAGACGAGCAGTGGCCCTTTGCGGAGAATCTCCTCAGCGCGGAATAAGTTTGTTCGTCTACTTCCGGTAACTCGTCTTCTCCGAACTCGTCAGCGATGCGCGTGACCGCCCGCCGTTGCTGCGTTTATCGGTCTACGGCAGTAACCCGAACACTCCCACCCCATTCGTCGTTCCCACATACACCTTACCGTTCGCAATTGTCGGCGTGATGAACTTGTTTCCGTTTCCAAAGTTGTCGCGCCCGCTCGCCGCCTGGTTTGAGTTATATAACTCCACACTAAGGTTGTTCGCGTTGTACGCGTGCAGCACGGCTGGCGAGGTATTTTCCGTGGCCCACAAAATCAAAGTGCTTGCCGAGCCCCCCGAGATGCTGGGCGTAGCCCCCGGGAAGCCAAACTGTGTGCCTGTCGCCGATGCAGGTGTGGAATTCAGCAGGCCGCTGCCGTTGAACGAGAACGCCTTGATCTGGTCCCCCACCGCGCCATAGTAGATTCTATGGCCGTCAAATGCCGGCGCCGAAAACACCGCTCCCGCCAGCGCGCCGGTCAATTCCTGATAGATCTGACTATTGTTGTTCGGATTAAACTTCCCCATGTTAGTCCGGTCCGCCAAGTAGATGTTCGCGTCCTTTCCGGCACCCACAACCAGTTCGTGCAGCACTCCGTTAGAGTCTTTGAAATTCGGCACCACCATCGCGCCGCCCGATCCCAGATCCTCGTCAGCATCCGATTCGCTCACCGTGTTGTACATGTTGAAGTAATCGGCCACTGCCAGTTTTCCCTTCTTGGTCGAGAGCTTTATGATCGCATTCCCATAGTCGCCGTTTGCCGGGAGTCCGTCCGCATCCAGTGTCGTATCGAACGTTCCATTCGCGTCGAGAAAGTAAATGTTTCCGTTCGCATCGGCCGCCGGCCCCGCACCCGCCGCCCAAATTGCGCCTTCACTCCCGTTCGGAGTTACGTTGAGCACTGACTGCTGCGCCAAAGTCTTTGCGTTGTAACTGATGATCCATCCCGTATAAGGCCGGAAGTCGCAGTGCGACGCCCACGACGTATAAAGAATATGATTCAGTAATAACAACCCAGCCCGTTCTTTATACTGCTTAGGATCGAAAATCACGTATCCACCCTGGCTGTTATCGCCCGTCCCGGGGTACTGGGCCGCAATTTCCACCGGTCCGCCGAATTCCTCCGCGCCGCTGGTAATGTCCAGTGCATGCAGCCGCTGGTGATAGTTCGAACTGGAGTCCTTACTCATAGCGGCTACATAAATCGTTCCATGCGTGCCAGCCGTAAGATCGATTACCGGAGTAGAAGTAACTCCGATCTCCGGCGTAACCTGGCCGCAACCGCGCTTATCCGAGGAAGTCTCGCCCGCCGCGAGCGTAGTCACATGCCAAAGGGTCGAGCCGCTGTCTGCGTCAAACCCGTACACCGTCCCATGTTCAGTCGCCACAAACAGCACGTTGTGCGTGCCATTTCCCGGAATACTGACATCGGGGGCATACAAAGGCTGCGCGTCCACCAGTCCGTCTGTAGGGATCACAAACAACTTCCCAAACGTTGTGGACTTCACGTTCTTAAGCGTGAGCAAGGTTTCGCTCAAATTCCGTCCCGTGCGCATGTTGTCGTTGTGATACGTAAGGACGCCCTTAAACGCGGGCGCAGCTCCCACCAACATTTCACGACGGAAAAGCAGCACCGAAAGAAACGAGAGAATCAGAATTGCAACTGGAAGCAGAAAGATTCGCGCAGGCAGAGCTCGTCTCATGACGCACCTCGGGAGTAAGATCCGGACCTCGAAACGTAGTTGCGAACAAAAGTAGCGTACCGACCAATTCTACCCGACTATGGCGCCAGAAATCGCCTCACAAAGACTCGGAAACGCCGCCGGGTGGACCTGTGTTGCTGCCTCATTTGCCATCATGTTGACCAAGGCTCTAAACATACTCAGGTAAGGATCTCAGGCAACGATCTCAGTCAACGACCAGTTGCGAGACCGAACGCCGCGCCTGCAACTGGAAGCGACTCAGGCCTTACAATTGGGATGACGACCGTTACACTACCGAGAGAAGCCGCAGAAAAAGTCGATTGTAGCATGGCAACTGTCCCCAAGATATTTCCCGAACCCAAACCGATTTTGATAAGGTACTCGTGGCATGACTATGAAGAAGAACGCGGTTCGTAAAACGGAATTTAGACAAAAAGCGCAATTGATGTCGGGCTCGGAGATTGAACGCACGCTGGTGCGGTTGGCTCACGAAATCCTCGAAAAAAACGGTGGCGTCGACGGCTTGGGACTAGTCGGAATTCGCCGTCGAGGAGTTCCGATCGCCGAACGGCTGGGCAAGATGATCCAGCAGGTGGAAAAGAAAAAAGTTCCCGTGGGCACGCTCGATATCACGCTCTATCGCGATGACCTTTCCACACTGGGGCCCAAGCCAGTGGTGCAGGAAGCGGAGATTGGCTTTTCCATCGAGGGGAAGAAGATCGTGCTGGTCGATGACGTGCTTTATACCGGCCGCACCACGCGCGCTGCCCTCGACGCCCTTTTTTCCCATGGCCGTCCGAGCCTGGTGCAGTTGCTGGTACTGATTGATCGCGGCCATCGCGAATTGCCAGTCGAGGCCACGTTCGTCGGTCGAACCGTGCAGACGACCGCGAATGAAGTGATCGAAGTCAAGTTGACCGAGAGCGATGAAGCGGACAAGGTTCTGCTCCTCGAGAGGTGAGATCTGGCCCGTGTGGTGACGGGGCGGAGCCTGTCCTGAGCGGAGCCGAAGGACCCCGTCCAAGCCGAGCGTAGAAGGACCTACCCTTGCCTGTCGCAGTCCACTCCGCGTCGAAGCGAGCGCGGTCATAGAAAAATGTCCGCGTTCCCACGTGAGAGGCTTCTGCCCCGCATTTCCCCGTGTTCTCCTGTGTCCTCTGTGGTTAAGATTTTATCGACGACAAGAGCCAATTCATCTGGCATCCGCACGCGCTCTTGAGTATTCTCGTGGAGAATGGCCACCGTTTCATTGAGCGAACTGTTGGGCTCGACCGTCTATGACGCCTCCGGCGTCGCCAGCGGCCGGGTGCGCGAGGTGGCCGTCGCCCCGCAGGAAGACCGCTCTCGCGTTGCCCTGCTCATCGTCAAAACGCCCGCCGGAAACCGCGTGTTGCCCTTGACGGCTGTTTCCACGATCGATGGCGGTATTCGGGCCTCCACTGCGGCCGCGGACTGGACCGCAGCCGATGGCTCCGAAGGCCTGTTGTTGCTCAGTCGGGATCTGCTCGATCAGCAGGTGATTGACGTCCACGGCCGCAAAGTTGTGCGCGTGAACGACGTGGATTTTCACCACGACATTGCGGAGAATCGCTCGGTTTTAAAAGTTGGCGGTGTGGATGTGGGCGCGCGGGGCGCGGTTCGCCGCCTTCTCAAAGGCATGGTCCCAGCGGCTGCCCTTCGCGCCTTGCTATTGCGGATCCCTCCCCGCGATATTCCCTGGGACTTCATCGATCTCATCGAGACCGATCCCGCCCGGCGAGTCCGGCTGAAGATTTCGCATGAGCGGTTGGGCAAACTCCATCCCGCCGACATTGCCGACATTGTCGAAGAGTTGGCTCCCGATGAGCGCGAAGCCGTGTTCGAGACGCTGGACGAAGGCGTCGCCGCCGGCGCGTTGGAAGAGCTCGAGCCAAAGGTGCAGAAATCGGTCCTGGAATCCCTCGATTCCGACCGGGCCGCCGACATTGTCGAAGAGATGGAACCGGACGCGGCTGCCGACCTTTTGGGGGATCTCTCCGATGAGCGGTCGGAGGAAATCCTGGTGCAGATGCAGCCCGAAGAGCGCCAGGAAGTCGCCGACCTGCTCGAATTCAAAGAGAATACGGCCGCCGGCCGCATGACCACCGAGTTCATTGCCCTGCCGGTGACGGCCACAGCACACGATGCGATCGAGTTCATGCGTACTTTTGAAGGCCGCATGGAAAACATGAGCATCATTTACCTGACCGATTCTCACGGGACCCTGGCCGGGGCGGTCCCGCTGGTCAAGATCGTTCTGGCGTCCTCTTCGACTCCCCTCCTAGCCTTGTCCCAGGAGCCCCTCATTTCCTGCCACGAAGACGCGAAAGAAAAGGACTTCGCCGAGCTGTTTGACAAGTACAACTTGCTGACATTGCCGGTGATAGACGAACACAGTCAACTGACCGGCGTGATCACCCCCGATGACGTAATAGCGATGCTGCGCGCCAAGCTGTAGTGGACTCAAGTGTAGTGCGCTGGTGTGGGGACGGGGCTTTGCCCCGTCCAAGCCGAGCGCAGCTCGGCAGCTGCACGGGGCCGCAGCAACTCTGGATTCGCCTTTGGAGCAGAGTCGGCTCCAGCAGCGCATCCTGAGTATATCCGCCGCCTTTTTAGCTGCATTGGCAACCTTCGCACAAAAATTGCTCGCTTTCGCAAATTCATCTATCCAGAGATCACTTTCAGCGTTTATTCTGATCGTTCTGTTTCGCCAATTTGATCGTGCCTGTGGCCTGTGCGCATGAAATTCCTGAGAACTTGGAAGTTCCGGCTCCTGCTGTTTTTTGCCGTGGTAGGGCCGGGCTTCATCACCGCGAATGTCGACAACGATGCCAACGGCATCTTGACCTATTCGCAGGCCGGCGCTCAGTTCGGCTATATGCTCTTGTGGACGATGATCCCGACTACGGTCGCCCTGATCGTAGTGCAGGAGATGTGCGCCCGCATGGGAGCGGTCACGGGCAAGGGCCTGAGCGATCTGATCCGGGAAGAATACGGCCTGCGGATCACGTTCCTCATGATGCTCGGCATTCTGATTACAAATTTCGGAAACGTTGTGGGCGAGTTTGTCGGCATTGCGGGAAGCATGGAGCTGTTCGGGGTCTCGAGGTACTACTCGGTGCCGATCTGTGCCGTGGTCGTTTGGTTGATCGCGGTAAAAGGGCAGTACAAGAGCGTTGAGAAAGTGTTTCTGGTAGCTTCATTTTTCTACATCACTTACATATTTGCCGGGGTGTTGGCCAAACCCGCGTGGATGGAGGCCGTTAAGGCCACGGTGAAGCCTCCGGGGATGGCAGCCTTCAAGCACGGCCCGTATCTCTACATGGTCATTGGCGTTGTCGGAACTACCATCGCGCCCTGGATGCAGTTCTATCTGCAGTCGTCGGTCGTGGAAAAAGGAATCACGCGGCGCCAATACAAAGCCTCGCAGCTCGACGTGATTGTGGGCTGCATCTTCACCGACGTGGTTGCCTGGTTCATCATTGTCGCTTGCGCGGCCACGCTCTACCTGCATGGCAATCGTGACATTCGTGACGCTGCCGACGCTGCCCAGTCGCTGCGTCCGTTGGCGGGCGACTGGGCGTACATACTGTTTGCACTCGGGCTTTTCAATGCGTCGCTGTTTGCGGCTTCGATTCTGCCGCTTTCGACGGCCTACACGGTTTGTGAAGGTTTAGGTTTCGAGTCGGGCGTAGAACGCAAATTTTCCGAAGCCCCCGTCTTTTACTGGCTCTATACGGCGCTCATCGCTGCAGGAGGAGCCGTGATCCTGATACCAGGCCTTCCGTACATAAAGATCGCTGTATTTTCGCAAGTGGTCAACGGCGCAGTGTTGCCCTTCGTGTTGATTTTCATGTTGTTTCTGATCAACAAAAAAGAACTCATGGGCGAATACGTAAACAAACCCACCTTCAACATCATCGCGTGGGCAACCACCGTGATTATGATCGGCCTGACGGTGCTGCTGGTCTACGGCACCCTGCGCGGTGGGGCGGGCTAGAGATGCCATCGAAATCAATTAGATTGTCATCCTAAAATTAGACTGTCATCCTGAGCGAAGCGAAGGACCTATGCATTCGCCCGCGCGATGCCATAACGTCCTAACACGGAGCAGGCGCCGGCGAGCGCTTAAAGTATCTTTCCCGCGGCCAGATTGTTCACCAGTCCCAAGTCGGCTTCAAGGAAATCCAGTCCCAGCAATTCCTGCCTCGTCACCCAGCGGATTTCGCGAAAGATTCGGTTCTCAATTTCGCCCTGGTATTTGCGCACGTCATAGAAACGGAGTTCCACCGAACCGCCGCCCGGGTATTGATGGACGATGCGCGCGACCTCAGCGCCGATCTCCGCCACGATCCCCAGTTCTTCCTCCAGTTCCCGCCGCATGGCATCGCGAGGCTGTTCGCCTTCCTCGATTTTGCCGCCGGGAAATTCCCATTTCAGCGGCATAGGCTGGTGCCGCGTCCTCTGGCAGGCGAGGATGAGGTCATCTTTCAGAATCAGCGCGGCGACGACTCGTTTCATGATGTTAGAACTGCGGGCTGCGCGGCGATGGCTTACTTGCGCTCCAGTCGCTTGCCCACGAGCTGCGCGCAATATTCAACCAGTTCACGGTCTTCGTCGCCGAATGCCGCCAGGAAGTGACTGTCAATATCGAGTTCGCCGGCCACCTTGCCGTGCACAAAGATCGGCACGACGATCTCCGACTTGGTTTCGATCGAGCATGCAAGATAGCGTGGATCCTTCTTCACGTCATCCACCACCACCGTCTTCCCCGACGATGCCGCCGCACCGCAGATGCCCTCGTTCAGCCCAATGCGCGTGTGCACCGTCATCGCTCCCTGGTAGCGTCCCAGCACCAGCGCCGGCGGACTGGCTCCAGCTTCCAGCATGTAGAAGCCCACCCAGTTGTACTTCAGCATTTTTTTGTTTAGCAGGAGGGAAATGTTCTCCATCAGTTGATCGGCCGAGCGCGCTTCGGAACTCAAGCGGTCCGCTGCCTTGCGCACGTCGTCGACTTTGCGAGGATTGGATGTAGTGGCCATGACGATAATCCTAAACCATGATGCAACCGCTGTTCATCTTCTCCCCGAGATCTCCGTAAGGATGCGGAAAGAAGGGCTACGAGCTGCGAGCTTCGGGCAACGAGCTAACCCGGTTTGCTCGAAGCTCGTAGCTCGTAGCCACCTGTTTAGTCGCTGAGGGTGGCCGCGGCTCAGTGCGACTTTTTCCGCGGCCACACATAGGAGAGTGCGTGCGCCGCATTACAATCACAATGTGTATTCCGCCGAACTCCTGGACCATTTCCAGAACCCCCGAAACGCCGGCAAGATCGAAGCCCCCGACCGCACCGCGCGCTTGGAAAACCCCGCCTGCGGAGACATTCTGGAACTCACGCTGAAACTGGAAGGCAGGCGCATCGCCGACATTCGCTTTCGCGCCAAGGGCTGCGTTCCAGCAATGGCCTGCGGTTCGGCGATCACGGAGCTGGCGAAAGGCAAAAGTGTAGACCAAGCCCGCCAGGTGAGCAGGGAAGACTTGGTCCAGAAAGTCGGAGGCCTACCCCAAGCCGCCGCCCACGCCAGCCACCTGGCAATAGACACGCTCGTCGCGCTCTTGCGCGGAGTGTGAGCGAGCGCGAATTCGTCAACTGCAATCGCGATTCTAGATTCGGGATTCTGAATCCGGTTGCAATTGAGCAGCCTCCGCTGCCAGGGCTCTCTGTTTCTCAACCCGAATGCCCCTGTCTCTTTGCGATTCGTTCGGTAACAGGCGCTCATTCGCCGGGGTGGCCTCCAAGCTGGCGAGCCATCTGTCGACCTGCTCGTGCTCTTCGCGGGCTTCTCTTTCTTGCTTCTGGATCCATGGATCTTGGGCGCGGCCGTCAGCGCCGAGCTCCTCGTACTCGCGTTCCTCGAAGGGAGACCAAGCCGTAGCCCCAATCGGACGCTGGCCCACGCACTCGCGATCAATCACTACTGTCGTCGGTTCGGGCTCAAACGAGGTCATTCTCAGGTTGGCCGATGCGGTTTGCAGCGCATATAACATCAGCGCCGCCGTGCGATGATCGATCTGCTGCGTTGCCAGCAGCCGCAACATCTCGGCCAGTCCTGCCTGGATGGAATTCGCGTCCTCTAGCGTCGGCAGGGTCATTGTCCCGCGGTCTTCGACATTGACTTTAACGTTCAAGTTCACTTCCATGCTCTTCCGACTCCATCCTATGTGGTAGTAACACTGTTTCTCTCCGCGCAGGGCTGGCGAAGCGCACTGCGTCCCGTTGACTTTGATGTGGTGACACCGACGAATATTTAGCGGATATAAGGGCATTTTGCAGCTCCTATTTCGGATATGAAGTGATATGAAATTCCTGCTCGTTACTGCTAATGTATTAACCAGTTAGTATGGGTACCCCCCCTCCCCCTCTCATTGGAATCATGAGGTTAGGAAGAAAATCCCGCCAGGTCTTTGGGTTTAAAGGAGTTATAGGTAAAGTATTTGAGAATCAATGACTTGGCGAGATTCGAGGGTTTTGGCAGCGGACTGACGCCCGCAGGCACCTCAACTTTCGGTTGTCAAAGAGCGCTGACGATTGGCCTGGCGCAGCCTCGGTGGCCTTGGTTGGGGTTGGCACACCTCGGCTGCGACAGATCGCCTCTATTATCTCGGCAAGCGGGTGGGATGTCTGTGATGGGGCACACCGGGTGTTTGTGATGAAAAAATCGGCTCAGAGGGGATCAATTTCCAGCGGACTGTTCGCCCTCGTTCGGGACGGTGCCGGAGCCTGCAAAAGGATCAAAGACGCTGCCACTCTTCGCGCCCATCACTGCGCCCACGCCAAGAGGTGGCGCCACTCGATGAACAGCACGAAGCCGAGAATTCCCAGGAAACTCACCAGCACCGTCACCTCTACAGCGCAGACCTTAACCTTCATGCAAAATTCACAGAACCTTTTCATCGTCTCCCTCGTTTGCGCCCGGATCGATAGGAAATAGTTAGTGCACTCGTTTGTGCATCTGCTATTGCCAAATCCAGAATTGCATGATTTTGTCCTGCACGCCAGACACAGAAGTACAAGTATCCTTCCGGTCGTGTCCTTCGGAGATGTACCAATGGAAAGGCTGCCATCGTCTATTGAATCAAGAGGTTACGGTCGAGTAGAGAAGGGAAATTGCAGGAGGGTCGTTGACCTTTAGTACTGGCCTTTCGTTTCGTGAACGAACACGTCTGAGATTGGCGAGGAAGGCTGGCCTGGTTCACCCCTTGCCAGCGGCGGTTTTCTTTACGTCCTCGAACTGGGTGATCTCGACGGTTCCTTCCGGGAACTTGGCGGTGATTTTTAGTTCTCCGCCCATGGCTTTTACGAAGTCGTGGAGCGTGCTTACGTACATATCCGCGCGGCGTTCGAGTTTGGATACGGCGGCCTGGTTGACTCTGAGAATTTTGGCGAGATGCACTTGTGTCATATCGCGCGCTTGCCGGAGTTCGTCGAGAGCCATGCCGGAGCGATAGCTGGCCGCCAGACGACGGGAACGTTCCTGAGCTGCGGGAGACATTTTTGCGCGAAGTGAATTGAAGTTCTTGGGCACCGTGCTCTCCTGTTGGGGTCAGCCGACCCTGATGTGCTGCTTATCGTTGTTGCTTACCTATGCCGTTTCCGTTCGAGTTGCCTTAGATGTTGATCCAACAAATCGTCGGCAATGGGCACAAACTTGTCGTACCACTTTGGGTCGCCCGTCTTATCGCCGCCGAGCAGGAGCAACGCCGTGCGGCGCGGATCAAACGCGTAGAGCACTCTCAGGTGACGGTCTTCTACCTTAGCTCGTAACTCCTTCATGTTGGCGTGGCGGGAAGTGGAAATCACGTCGGCATGAGGCCGGGGCAGGGTTGGACCGCTCTCCTGCAACAGTTCAACCTTGGCGCTGATTTCGACTTGCTCGTCATCGGACAAGGAGTTCCACCAGCTCTCGAACCGGCTGGTGAACTCGACGTCCCATGCCATGTAGATAATATTCTACACAAGGAATAGTCTGTCAATGGAATAGTTCCTGGAGGGATCAAGCGCGCAGCGGATTGACCACCTCAACCAGCCCATAACGCTGGCCGCTGGCCAAGTCTTCCGAGTAGAGGACGGCGGCTCCGCAGCTTTCGGCGGCATGCAGGGTCAGGGCGTCCCAGTACGAGACCTTGTACCGCGCTTCGATGCCGAGGGCGGCGAGGATCGATTGTGGAGTGTTGACGACGATCTCCCAGCTCAAGTAGTCCTCAATCAGCTTTTTGATCTCTTCGCTGGGCAGGGGATGCTTGACTCTTCGACGAAGAT
>JBEKFN010000115.1:0-11152 GCA_050013295.1 Terriglobales bacterium | reverse complement strand
ACGATGGAATCGAAAAACCCTCCGAAGCGGGTCACCTGGTTTGAGGCGCGGGCGACGCGGCCATCCACCAGGTCGAAGAATCCCGATCCGATGATGACGAGGCCAGCATAGAAAAACATGCGGCGCTGGTTGTCGCCGTTGGCATATCCAAACAAAAACGCGGCGTAGGTGTTGACCACCAGTCCCATCACGGTCAGGAAGTTGGGATTGATGCGCGCGAGAGCGAGCAGGCGCACGATGGCGTCGAGGAGAACGCCGCAGGCGCGTCCGACTCCGCTGGTCCAGCTCATAGGATTCTACCCAATATTACTGTGTGGAAGCGGGGCGAAGCCCCGCTTGGACGGGGCCCTTCGGCTTCGCTCAGGGCAGGCTCCGCCCCGTCCCCACACGAGCTGTCTCCACACAAGCTGATCCAACCCATGAAAGCCCTGTTCGTAAAGTTGCCGCTCATTCCGTTTCCCGTTCCGGTTCCGGCATCGCCGCCAGTTCCGCTTCCAGCTTGGCTTCGGCGAGGTCGTGCATGGTGGAGAGTTTCAGGATTTCCATTTCGCGGCTTCCGCCGGGGGTGACGACCATGGCGATGTCGCCAACTTTCTTATTCAGCAGGGCACGCCCGATCGGCGAGGTGGTGGAAATTTTGCCGGCGGACACGTCGGACTCCTCGCTGGTCACCAACTGGTATGCCATTTCTTCGTTCTTGGTACCGTCGTAGATGGTCACGGTCGAGCCCAGGCCGACTTTATCCCTGGGGATATTGTTCATATTGATCAGCGACAGGTCGGCCAGGCGCTTGCCTAGTTGGCGGAGGCGCGCCTTCAGGTACTCCTGGCGTTGCTTGGCCATGTGATACTCGGCGTTTTCGCTGAGGTCGCCCATGGCGACGGCCTTTTTGAGCTCTCTGGGGATGTCATGGGACAGTTCACGCTCGAGCGTGTTCAGCTCGTCCCGAAGCCTCTTTTTGATCTCTTCCGTCATCGCTTTGGGCATTATAAACCTCGGCCATGGGTAATTGGCTTGGGTTCGATGCTGTAACAACGCCCCAGCCCCACCCGCTCAGACGCAGTCAACCGAAATGACTTAGAATGACTTAGTAGGGACGGACGAATGCGTCCGTCCCTACATGGGACATGAGTGAGCTATGGCGGTGCAGGGGGCCGCGCACCGTCGTTACTGTACGGGCTCTCCGTGGGTCCCCTTCGCTTGCTTCACCTCCTTACCCGGCAATATACTTTGCGAGGCTTGCCCGGCGACTTGGGCGGCAATCGCAAGCGTCATTTGCAGGCGTCAATTGCAGGCGTCAATTGCAATCGTCAATTGCAATCGTCAATTGCGATCATCGGAGACTTTATGACGACGACTTTGGAGCTCGAGCAGGAAACTAATCCCTGGCAGGCGCAAGCCGCCCGCTTCGACCTGGCTGCGGGTAAGCTGAATCTCGACGAAGGCCTGTGGAAGGTGCTGCGGAGTCCGAGCCGCGAGATCATTGTTCACATCCCGGTGCAGATGGACGATGGGCACCTGGAGGTGTTCACCGGATTCCGCGTGCAGCACTCCATTGCGCGGGGCCCGGCCAAGGGCGGACTGCGCTACGCGCCCGACGTGAACCTCGACGAGGTCCGCGCGCTGGCCAGTTGGATGACATGGAAGTGCGCGGTGGTGAACATTCCATTCGGCGGCGCCAAGGGCGGCATCATCTGCGATCCGCACAAAATGTCGCAGGGCGAACTGGAGCGCATGACCCGCCGCTACACCGCTGAGTTGTTCGAGTTCATCGGTCCCGAGAAGGACGTCGCCGCCCCCGACGTAAACACCAACGAGCAGACCATGGCCTGGATCATGGATACCTACTCCATGCACATGCGGCAGACCTGCACCGCGGTGGTGACCGGCAAGCCCGTCAACATCGGCGGATCGCGCGGGCGCCGCGAGGCTACTGGGCGCGGCGTTCTCATGGTCTGCGAAGAGGCGATCAAGAAACTGCGCCTGAATCGCGACACGACCCGCGTCATCGTGCAGGGCTTCGGCAACGTCGGTTCGAACGCGGCCCTCCTGATGGCGGAAGCCGGATACAAGATCATCGGCATCATCGAAGTCGGCGGCGGCTTGTACAACCGGAATGGCATCGACATGGAAGCGCTGGGGGAATTCCGCCGGCGCAACGGAACGATTCACGGCTTCACGGGCGCCGAGAAGTACGATCCGGCCGAGCTTTTGCTGGCCGATTGCGACATCCTGATTCCGGCGGCGACCGAAAACCAGATCACCAGCCAAAATGCGGACCGGGTGAAATGCAAGATCCTGGCCGAAGGCGCGAACGGTCCCACTACCGCAATCGCCGACGATATCCTCTCGGAGAAAAAAGTTTTCGTGATTCCCGACATCCTGGCGAACGCCGGCGGCGTCACCACTTCTTATTTCGAGTGGGTACAGGATCGCCAGGGCTACTTCTGGAAGGAATCGGTAGTCAACGAGAATCTGTCGGAGATTATGATTGCGGCGTTCGACGATGTTGTCCGGTACTCGGAAACTCATGGCGTGAACAACCGGATCGCCGCCTACATGCTGGCGATCGACCGCGTGGCGTACACCATCCGGCAGCGCGGAATCTATGCTTAGCACCGGTGGAGGGACGTGGTCGGGCGAGGGCGCCCGGCGCTCCACTGGAATTCGAACGCGGGGCTTTGATGCCTCCTAATCTCGCGAGGAAAGATGAATCATTCCCAAAACAAACTTACTCTGTGGATGCTTGCTTTCTGCTTGATAATCACGATCGGCATTTCGCCGGCTTTGGCGAAGGCGCAGGCGGGTTCGACCGACACCAACTCCGCCGCCGGAAAGCCCGCAGCTCCGGCTAATCCCGGCGCAACTCCGGCTGCGCCCAAGACGACCAAGGCCTCCGGCGCTCCCTCCCCTCCGGAGATCGCCGCCGCTAAAGCCAGCGGCAAGGTTTGGGTCAACACCGAGAGCGGCGTCTACCACAAGAGCGGCCGCTGGTATGGCAAAACCAAGTCCGGAAAGTTCATGACCGAAGCCGAAGCGAAGG
Organism: Terriglobales bacterium; assembly: GCA_050013295.1. GTDB lineage: Bacteria > Acidobacteriota > Terriglobia > Terriglobales > Acidobacteriaceae > Acidiflorens. Next base: position 8,109 of record JBEKFN010000115.1, on the reverse strand, counting down.
CTGCCGGCTACAAAGCAGCGCACAACTAAAACACGATTGAGCCATTCGATTCTTGATTCAATGGCTCAGTCACGTTCCTCGGTAGTGGCTGAATTCAAATTCAGCCACTACCCGTTCCTCCGTTGCCTTGGCCTCGGATGTAGAGGATAATCACATTACCACCCCTGTGGCCTTGGCTCAGTCATTAGCGTGAATCTTCCTAACTACATCACGCTCACCCGCGTCGCTGCGATTCCGCTTCTCATCTGGATACTCTGCACTTCGCGCTTCTCGGGCGAGCAGACCGGGGAGCGGGAAATCCTGGCTTCAGTCGTTTTTATTCTGGCTTCGATCACCGACGGCATTGACGGCTATCTCGCGCGCAGACGCGGCCAGATCACTACCATGGGCATGTTGCTCGATCCGCTGGCCGACAAGTTGCTGATCGCCGCGGCCTTCGTCACGCTGGTGCAGTTTAATCCCGCGCTGGTGCCGGCCTGGATGGCGGTGGTCATCATCGGCCGCGAGTTTCTGGTCAGCGGGCTGCGCTCCATTGCCGCGTCCGAAGGCTTTACGATTCAAGCGAGCGAACTGGGCAAGTTCAAGATGCTGGTGCAGATCATTTCGGTGGTGGCTGTGATTCTCGCCCGCCGCTGGCACGAATGGCCCCTGGGCGGCATTTACATTTTCCCGGTTTACTGGATTGCCTGGATCGCCATCTGGTTCATGGTGCTGCTGTCGCTGGTTTCCGCGCTCGATTACTTCGTTGCCTTCTGGTCGCGGATCGACCGCAAATCGGAAAAGCGGCGGCGCCGGTCCTTCGTCCTCTCGCGGCGGAGAAAACGCGATGTCCAAGCTGTCTGAAACGCCGTCTGAAAAGCCGTCTGAAAATGTGTCTGTGCGCGAGGCCGCTCGCCCCGCATTATCTCCCGAATTTTCTCTCGAGCAACGCCGGGCTCTGCTCGGCATCGCACACCAGGCGATTCTTTCCGCTCTGGAGCGTCGGCCCTTTCCGGAAGCGCCGCCCTTGCCGTCCGGACTGGCGGAGCTGCGCGGCGTCTTCACGACTCTTTATCTACGGGGCGATCTTCATCGCGAACTCGGCGGCGAACTTCATCGTGAAAGTCATAGCGAAAGTCATCTGGAACTCCATCGCCAACTGCGGGGATGCGTCGGGTATGCGCTGCCCATCGCGCCTCTGTATCGCGCCGTGGCAGAAACTGCCCGCGCCGCCGCTTTCGACGATTCCCGTTTCTTGCCGGTAACCCTGGAAGAAGCTTCTCAGCTGGAGGTTTCTCTGAGCGTGCTCTCCCGCCTGGTCTCGACTCTTCCCGAGGCAGTGGAAGTCGGGCGCCACGGCCTGCTCATCTCCGATGGCGTTCGCCGCGGCTTGCTGCTGCCCCAGGTTCCCGTCGAATATGGTTGGGACCGGGAAACTTTTCTCGAGCAAACCTGCCGCAAAGCCGGCCTGCCGCTGGATGCCTGGCGCAAGACCGCAACCATCGAGGCTTTTACCGCTGAGGTCTTTTCCGACGCCGATGTCGAATGAGGCAGGTGTCAGGTCTTAGGTGTCAGGTCTCAGGAGAGCTTTTTACTGCCGAGGTCTTTTCCGACGCCGATGTCGAAGTTCCCGGCTGAATCTGCTTCCAAGAATTTTCTTCGCGGACTCTGCATTCCACGCCTTCGCGCCTCCCCCACTTTAGTACCCTTGCCTTCTCGGCAAAAGGACGTAAGCTGAGCGCTGGCGTCTTGATTGTGCAGGCAGTGTTGTGGAGGGCAATATGGAACTCGCTGTTGTGATCGTTGTAGTGCTCGTCGCGGGCGCGATGATTCCCGGGAATCCGAAAATCGTTTTCTTCCGCTGAGGTGAGGTCCAAGGTTTCGGGTTATGGGTAGCAATTGACCTCAGCGCCCAAAACAGGCTGCGGAAGAAAGTCGATTTCCATGCCGAGCCCCTAAAGGGGCATTAGAATGGGACCGCCGCCACAACTTCCGTTGCCCTGCATAATCTAGAAGAACTTGCGGCATCGCTGAAGCGACGCCCTGATACGAATCCCCACGCGTTCCGGGCAAAAGAAAAAGGGGAGATTCGCTCTCCCCTGTTTGCGATCAAATTATTGTTCTCTTACTGCTGGTCGTCCAGTTCCACCGTGTCGCCCGCGTGTACATCTTCCAGCGCGAAGACGACCATACCGGACGATGCCGTCGGGGTTACGTTCAGAACTACTACTTCGCCCACGGCGCGCCGCGGCAGATCGCTCACATGAATGTTCGGCCCTTTGGGCTTGGTGAAGCGATTGGCCTCAAAAGCCGGCGGGCGCATCTGCGTGTCTTCTGAAGTCTGAGCTTTGAAGGAGAGCGAGTCCACCGGATCGTTCAAGGTGGCCGTGTAGGAACGGACGACGCGGAAATAGTCTCCCACTTTTACGCCCTGGTTCGAACCCATGTTCATATAAAGCTTCATGCCCGTGCCCAGGAAGCCGTCAAAGTCTTTGCCGAGCACGATCCGTCCGCTGAGCTTCCCATTCGGCGGCGCGAACCGGTCGAAATGCCCCGGCACGTGAAATGCAACCGGCGGTTTTTCCACGAAAGGCACGGCGATATCTCCCGGGTTGATGGGATCGCAGCTGAACTCCACCTGGGCGATGGCGCTGTGACTGCGGGTATCGACCACGCGCACCCTTCCAATTTCTCCGTAAGGGCGTCCCACGGCAGCCAGTACTTTTCTCTGGCCCGGATAGATCTCATACTCGTTGACATCGCGCACTTCGCGGACGATGGAATACAGTTGTCCTGTCTGGTAGCCGCTCCCCGCCAGGTAGACCAGTTCGCCGATCTCGAACTTGGTCGAGGTCGGTGTCTCCAGGCCGCCGTTCACGTAATTGGCGTCGGGAATCCGTTCCTTGGTAAGAAATCCTGCGCAGTAGATGTCCGCTGCGGTAGGCGTCTGGTAGCGCACGAAAGGCACGTTGACCGCCGTGTGCACTATACCCGACTCATCGGGCGTGACCGCCACCGTCGACTGCTGCTGGGCCACGACGAAGGTCGCCGTCACCATCAACAGCAATAACAATCCTGTTTTCTTCATGTTACCTCCGACTCCAAACTGCTCCGGGGCTGCCCCCAGCTATCTCTCTCGGAAGACAAGGGTTACAGCCAAAAAGTAACAAGCGCAAGGGGATGGGTCAAGGTTACGAGGGTGTTTGGCCCCTGTGCCCCAAAGTGCTTTCCTGAGTCCTTTGGCAATCCTTATGTTGCATCTGCGCTTACACCCCTGTAATATCGCGCCGTTGTTGCAAACAAATGGCCTTGGCATTGTCTTCCACTCCCGCGACCCGTCTTGTGCCCCAGCGCCTGCCCAAGGTCTGCCTGGCGCTGAGCGGCGAAACTGCCGAAGACATGGTCGCTACCGCCGAGTCCATGGCCCGGGACAACCCTTTCCTCGAGTTCCGTTTGGACTACCTGAAGCAGCCCTTGGCCGCGCTTCCGAAAATCCGTCGTTTTCTTGAAACCCATCAGTACGTCACAGCCATCGGCACGTGCCGGCGCGCCGACAACGGAGGCAAGTTCAAGGGATCGCTGGCTTCTCAATTGGAAGTGCTCACCAAGGCCCACGCCGCAGGCTGTCCGCTTGTCGACTTGGAACTTCAGAGTGCGTCGAAAGCGAAGCCCGAAGCTATCGCGCGCCTGCGCAGCCGCGCCGCGCTTATCCTCTCGTTCCATGATTTCCGCGCCACGCGCAACCTCGATGAAACGCTCGGGAAAATGCTGAAGATTCCGGCCGACTTCTACAAGGTCGTCAGCACCGCGACCACGCTTTCCGACAACGTGGCCATGATGAAATTTCTGCAGGCGCAGAGCGGCAAGCATGCGCTGATCGGCTTGTGCATGGGAGAGCAAGGCATCATCAGCCGCGTGCTCAGCGTGCGCGCCGGCAGCGCGTTCACCTTTGCCGCCGTCAGCGCCGATCTCAAAACCGCACCCGGTCAGGTCAGTGCGCGGGACTTGCGCAGCATTTATCGCATCGATCAAGTTGACGCCGCCACTCGCATCTATGGCGTCGCCGGCGATCCCATCGAGCATTCGGTCTCGCCCGTCATCATGAACGCGGCGCTGCGCCGCGAAAACGTGAACGGCGTTTATCTTCCTCTGCACGCCAAGACGCTCAAGGAGTTGATCCATTGCGTGCGCGAGATTCCGCTGCACGGTCTCAGCATCACCATGCCCTACAAGCAAGCCATACTTCCATATCTCGACAACACCGACGCGCACACGGCCAAAATCGGCGCCTGCAACACCGTTGTCCGCGGACAGGATGGCAAGCTTTACGGTTTCAATACCGATGTCGCCGGTGTGGTTCGTCCCCTGGAGCAGCGCCTCTCCATCGAGAACGCCAAAGTTCTGGTGCTCGGCGCCGGAGGCGCGGCGCGGGCTGCGGTCTTCGGTCTCAAAGAGCGCGGCGCCGAAGTCTGGATATTGAATCGCACTTCCGCGAAGGCGCAGAAGCTCGCGCGCCAGGCGAAAGCTCGCACCATCAAACGCGCCGACCTCCGCAAGATCGCCTTCGACGTCATCATTAACGCCACTCCAGTTGGAATGGGAAACACGCGCGACTGCCCGCTCAAAGACGACGAGATTCAGGCCAACGTGGTCTTCGACATGGTGTACGACCCGGTCGAGACCCACTTCCTGCAGGTGGCGCGCGCCAAGGGAATCGCCGTCATCCCAGGAGTCGAGATGTTTGTGCAACAGGCCGCGCGGCAGTTTGAAATCTGGACCGGCAAGCCCGCTCCCGCCGGCGATATGCTGCGCGCGGTTACCATCACCCTACAGGACCGCGCCGCTGGCCAGAAGCAGCAAAAATCCTGACGCCCGGGGTCAGTTTTCCGACAGCATTCCGCCCACCCGTAGCAAATTGAGACAAATCGACGATGCAGTCTTCGCAAGAAAGGTTGCAAATAACACAGACACGAAGTATTATGATCGGTTGGACGCAGCGTTCCGCGTTCATCTTGTCCCAACAAAACCAAAACTTCCAGGTAGAAACGCAGCCCTAGCTTTTGAAAAAAATCTAAAGGGGTGTGCCCAAGCCCCGGTGCAATTCGGAGAGAATGCATGTCGTGGTACGCGTACTGCCTCACGGAACACCAGGCCCTTTTGAACGGTGTTCGCGCCCGTCGTCCCTTCGTGCTGGATGGACTTCAGGGTGTGAACTCCGCTCCCGTCATGAGCTACCCGAGCGGGGAATTCGCGGTGATCGTCAGCGAATTTGACCGCGCCACCTCCAAACTCGACGAAAAGTCGGTTCTGGAGCATGCCCGCGTTGTAAGTCAGAGCTTTCGAACCGCCACCGTCTTGCCCTTCCGCTTCGGAACGATTTTCGATACCGAGGATGCCATCCGCCAGGCCGTCCGAGCCAACCGCCGCACTTTCTGTGAGAGCGTGGCCCGACTCCGTGGCAAGTCGGAGATGCGCATCAAGTTGGTGGTCCGCGATGGTTCTCTCCGCGGCTCTATGGAAGAGATTGTCCTGCCCGATACCGTCGGCCGCGAGTACCTTGTCAAGCTCCGCGAGAAGGCGTCCCGTGAGCGGGAGCGCCAGACCAAAGCGCGCGCCCTCTCCGTCCAGGTGCACAAGCTCTTCAACCCGATCGAGGAAGAAGTCAGCTGCAAGAAAGTCAATGCCGACGGAATGCTGCTGGATATCGCTCACCTCATCGATACCAAGTCGATCGAAAAATACCAGAACCGTTACAGCACGGCGGCCAAGCAATTCAAGGATTGCCAGCTGTTCGTGACCGGTCCCTGGCCGCCCTACCACTTCCTGCCGGGAAAGGTGCGCACCGTCGCCGGCGACAGCTAAGAACCTCTGCGCTTTGTGCCAAGCCCCCTGTCGAGGGGGTTTTGCTTTTTCGGGGAAGAGGTTAGGTAGAGATGCGACTGGCCGCGTCTCCGGCAGCGGGCAGAGACTGGGCAAGCCCCGTTTATACTGCGAGCTCCCACCTTGACAACTTCTACCAAAGTGCAGCTTTATGCACCTGGCATCACATTGCTCGGTGATCCCGACGCCGGCATGCCCCTAAGGGATTCACCCTAAGATCCTGATTTTGAACGGCTTCCCAAAATGGGCCTGGCCCGCGTCCCCCTTTACCATTTTGGTTCGGCAAATGCTCATTTCCATCTAACTGAAGAGGCCGCACCGTTGGAACAACTTCACTCTCGATGTTTTCGACATCTCACTCTGTCCGTTCCCGTCCCCGGAGCGGCGCCAAACTAAGTCTCCTCTGATTCCCGCCACTTCGCCTCTTTGAAAAGGGTGGCCCCGAAAAGGGGCCGCTTTTTTTGTTTCTCGCACTCCTGTACACTCGCGGTTTTGAGCCAGGAACCGGCGCGAAAGACGAGTGTGCTGAGAATGAGCACTTCCGAATGAGAACTTCCGCAATGAGAATGAGAAAGCTCAACTTGAAAACCCTGACTCCACTCTCCGCTCTCCTGCTCTCCGCCAGCTTTGCCGCGTGGTGCCAGATGCTACCGTCCAAACCGCAGGCCGCTCCGCCCGCACCTGCTTTTTCCCAAGAACTGCGCGATCAGTTGCAAGCGGTGCGCGACGCCGCTCTCACCAGCGACTACGCCTGGCATCAGCTCGCGCACTTGACCGAGAACATCGGCCCTCGCCCGTCCGGATCGCCGCAAGCGCAGGCTGCCGCCGAGTACGTCGCCGCCGAAATGCGCAAACTCGGCCTCGAGGTTCACCTGGAGCCCGCGCAAGTCTCGCACTGGGTTCGCGGCGAGGAAAAAGCCGCGCTCGTCGAATATCCCGGCCAGGTGCCGGAGACAACGCAGCGAATTGTTCTCACCGCCATCAGCGGCGCCGCTGCGACTCCCGCCGAAGGCATCACCGCGGAGGTCGTCGTCGTCCACAACTTCGACGAACTCACCGCTCTCGGCCGCCAAAAAGTTGCCGGCAAAATTGTCCTCTTCAACGTTCCCTTCGACGAGCGCAAAGCCCTCGCCGGCATGGAATCCGAGGCTTACGGCGAGGCCGTAGTCTATCGCACAAGAGGCGCCAAAGCGGCCGCTGGACTGGGTGCCGCCGCCTCGCTTGTCCGTTCCGTCGGAGGCGCCGACTATCGCCTGCCGCACACCGGGTACAGCGTTCCCGCCGGAATTCCCGCCGCCGCTCTCGCCGCCGAGGATGCCGACCTGGTCGACCACCTCGCCGCCCAGGGCCGCCTTCGCATGCACCTCACGCTCACCCCGCAACGCCTTCCTGACGCCACCGGCTACAACGTCGTCGCCGATCTCAAGGGCAGCGAGCATCCCGAGCAGATCGTCGTTGTTTCCGGTCATCTCGATTCCTGGGACCTCGGTCGCGGCGCCATCGACGACGGCGCGGGCGTCGTCATCTCCATGGCGACCGCCGAACTTCTTCAGCGACTGCATATCCGCCCGCGCCGCACGCTGCGCGTCATCGCCTGGACGGACGAGGAAAATGGAGGCGGCGGACACGAGGCCTATGCCAAGGCGCACGCCGGGGAATTTGCCAACCACGTCGCCGCCATCGAAAGCGACTCCGGAGCCGGCCACCCCCTCGGCTTCTATATGAAGATGCCACCCGCCGCCATCGCCGCGTTGCAGCCGCTGAGCGATATTCTGCGTCCCGTCGGTTCGACGGTTTTCCGCGCCACCGAACACAGTCCCGGCTTCGACCTCGATCCACTAGTGGAAGCCGGCGTGCCCGGCATCGGCATCATCCAGGACGGCCGCAAATATTTCGACTATCACCACACGGCCGCCGATACGCTCGACAAAGTCGATCCGCAGGATCTGCGCGAAAACGCCGCTGCCATGGCGGTCATGGGATGCGCGCTCGCCAGCATGCCCGGGCCGCTGCGATAGGGATTGAAATCGGATAAGAGTGGTGAGCGCGGAAGGAATCGAACCTTCAACCTACTGATTAAGAGTAGGCGAGCCTGATAGGACCTTCCACGTCTTACTACTTTTAAGAATCAATGACTTACCGACAATCAAGCCCGCACGGGAGCAATTTGGTTTGGTATTGAAAAGAAGCAAGTTAGCGCATATGGGATCGAATGGTACGGCACACTTATGGCACACCTGAATGGGGTTA
>JBEKFN010000114.1:0-11220 GCA_050013295.1 Terriglobales bacterium | reverse complement strand
TGGCCGCGGATGATGTGGCTGATGCGGAGGTCGATGTCGTCGGCACAGGAGGCGAGGTGGTAGGTGGGCATGCCGTCGGAACGGAGGAGCGCGAAGTCTTCGATGTCGTCGGCGGATTTGATGTGCTCGCCGTAGACCGCGTCAGGGAAGCGGACTTGCTCGCCGGTACCACGGGGAACGCGGAAGCGGAGGGCGAAGGACTCTCCGGCGGCGGCGCGGCGGTCGCTCTCGGCGCGGGAAAGTTCACGCATTCCGGGGTTGAAGAGCCAGGTTTGTTCGGTGCCGGATTTTTCGCTGTCGCCAGTGTGGGCCGGGGTGAAGTCGCGGTAAGCCAGGCCCTTCTGGAAGATGGCTTCGGCGATCTGGCGATGCAGGGCGAGGCGTTCGGATTGCTTGTATTCCTCGTCCCAACCGAGGTCGAGCCAGCGCAGACCGTCGAAGATGGAGTTGACGGAGGCGTCAGTGTTGCGCTCGACATCGGTATCATCGAGCCGGAGCACCATGGTTCCTCCGTTGCGACGGGCGTAGAGCCAGTTGAAAATAAAGGTTCGGGCACTGCCGACGTGCAGAAAACCGGTGGGAGACGGGGCGAATCGAACGCGAAGCATAACTTTTGAGTATAGCGGGATTGGGGGCTTTGGCTCTAGGCGCAAGCGCTGCCGAAATTCTTCCGCCTGTAGAGACGGGGCTTGCCCCGTCTCACCGCGGGAGACGCGCAAGCCGCGTCTCTACAGGAAATCGGCCGGATTACTACCGGTTACTAAGGTAACTCTTCGGCAGAAGATCATGCTGGCGGCACCGCATCTCAAAAGAAGATACTCTTGGGAACGTTGTGCCCAGGGCGGAACCTGCCGGAAGACACTTGTTGTTTCGATTTGTCTAGTGTGACAGGATTAGGCCAACCCAGAGTTCCATCCGGGCCACAATTACGGATTGATGAGGAAGCGTTAATCGAGGGTTCGTTAGTCGAGGGTTGGTTAATCAATGCATAGCGTTGCCACAGGTCTGGTGCTGATTCCTGGGGTGGTGGCCCTGCTGGTGCTTCTCGTCTTCACCTACCTGTACGAGCAGAACCGTCACAACTATTTTCGCGCGTGGCAACTGGCGTGGGCCGCATATACGCTGCACTATGCCCTGAAGGCCGTGGAATATTTTCAGGGCCCGTCCGCGCTATTGTTTTTTCTGAGCTCGCTGATGCTGGTGGCCATGGCGATTTGCATTTTCGTCTCGACCCGGCTGATGAAGGAGCCGTTCCAGCTGAAATGGTATGACGTTGCGTTGACGGTAGCTGGGGTTCTGCTGGCGTATGTGAGCTTGCGGGCGCAAATGGCGAGCGGGATATTCACGGAGAGAGCGACTCCGGTGCCGATCTATTTGCGGCTGGAAGTGGGCTTGGCGGTAACGCTGCTCTATTGCTCGTTCCACTTTTACCGTCACGCTTTTCGCAGAGATTCCGTGGCGTTCCGGACGCTGGCGTTTTCGCTGGCGCTGTGGGCGGCGCTGATATACGCGGGGCAGATGCGGCAACCTTTCCTGGAAGTCGTTGGCCAATTGGGAGGTTTCCTGGGGCCGATTCCGCAGATGCTGCTGGCCATCGCGATGGTGATGGTGCTGTTTGAAAACGAGCGCAATGCCGTGCAGGAAAACGCGTTGGCGTTCTCCACCCTGGGCGTCGATTCGCGCCGGTGGTTCTCGGCCTCCGACCTGGAACCCAGCTTGCAGACCTTTGTGGAGAGGTTAGTGGCGCCTCTGCCTTCGCGCCGCGCCGTCTTTTTCGTTTCCCAGCAGTGGCGCGGCACCTTGCCCTCGGTACAAAAGGGCTTTTCAGCAGAGTTCGTGGAAAAGCTGCAAAAGACGCAGTCCGGGGATTACATTGCCGAGCTTGCCTACCGGCGCGGGGGGGTAGTCACCTTCAGGGGTCTCGCCGAACTGGAAGAGCCTTTGCCGGCGCTTTCGGGAGGAAGGTTCGAGGCCTGCAAGCAAGCGCTGCTGGCCGAGGGAATCACCGACCTGATGGCGGTGAGCCTACAGACGCGCGAGCACAACTTTGGAGTTCTTCTGTTTCCGCACGCGGAAAAGCGGATGTTCGGTTCTTCGAATCTGCGCCTGCTGATTGGGCTGGCGCTGCAGATCGCGCTGACGCTCGAAAACTATGTCGTAATGCACGAAGCGCAGCGCCGCACCAAGGAATACGAGCTTCTCACCGAGATCGGGCAGGCCATCAGTTCTCATCTCGACCAGGACGAGGTGTTGCGCACGGTGCATGTGGAGTTGGGCCAGATTTTCGACACCAGCACTTTCTACATCGCGTTTCAGGAAGAAGATGAGCTCCACTTCGAATTGGAGATCGAAGGCGGCGTGGTTCTTGCCAAGCGCTCGCGCCCGGCCGGCAATGGATTGACCGAGTACATCATCAGGACGGGGGAACCGCTGCTGATCGAGTCCAATCTTGAACAGGTGCTGTCGAAACTGGGCGTCGATCCCGTGCCTCCGCCGCCGGCCCGGTCCATCTGCGCCGTGCCTATTTTTCTCGGCGGCAAACCCGCGGGAGTGATGGCGGCGCTGAGCACGGAGCGGGAATCGCAATTCCAGGCGAGGGATCTGCAGGTCATGCAGACGGCAGCCGGTCAACTGGGGGTAGCGATCGAAAATGCGCGCCTGTTTACCCAGGAGCAGCGGCGCGCCCGGCATCTCGCATTTCTTAACACCATTTCGAAAATGGCGATCTCGAGCGAAGACGCGGAGCAGATGATGGCCGGGATCGTGCACGAGATCCAGAAGAACTTCCGCTACGATCACATCGGCATCGGCATCATGGACTACGCCACCAAGGGAATCGAGATCAAAGCCGAGGCGGGAACGACATCGCAAACGCTGGGCCGGCGGATTGCGCTGGGCAGTGGAGTTCTGGGAAAGGTCGCGCGCACCGGGGTGAGCGCGCTGGTGCAAAACGCGGGCCCGGGGCAGCTCGCCGGGGTGCTGCCGGAATCGCGGGCGGTGCTCTGCCTGCCGATCAGTTACGGCGAGACGCTGCTGGGCGTGCTCAACGTGGAAAGCCGGAATGAAAATGCGTTCGCGCCCCAGGATGTTTTGATCCTGAACACGCTGGCCGATCTGGTGGCGACGGCGTTGCACAACTCCTTCGTCTTCCAGAGGCTGCAGCAGCAATCGATCACCGATGGCTTGACCGGCATCAAGACGAGACGCTTTTTCTGGGAGGCGCTGAGTTCGGAGTGGAAGCGCGCGTCCCGTTCGGGCCGGCCATTCTCAGTGGTACTGATCGATTTGGATAAATTCAAAGAGGTCAACGATTCGCTCGGCCATTTGGAAGGGGATCTGGTGCTGGCGCGCGTTGGCCGGCTGCTGGAACAGAAGTGCCGCCAGTCCAACGTGGTCGCCCGTTACGGCGGAGACGAATTCATCATCCTCATGCCCGAGACCGGGATCGAGCAGGCGCAGGTGCTGGCGGAGAGATTGCGGCTGTGGCTAGCCACCGATCCGATGCTCGAAGAGCACCATATCACCGGCAGCTTCGGCGTCGCCAGTTTCCCCGTGCATGGTTTTTCCATGGAGGACCTGATTCGCGTGGCCGATGCGGGCATGTACGTGGCCAAACACGCGGGCGGTAACCAGGTTTCCACCTCCAATGCGTTCGGCGAAGGTTCCGCAGTGCAGCGACAGCTTATCTCCGGCTATGTCGGAGGCTTTCTGCAGCGCGAACATAACGGGCCGGAACACCTCGAGGAGCTGGTCGCCACGCTGCGCAAGCTGTGCGGACGCGAGTATGATGAGGGCCCGAAGGCGATGAAGGAAGCCGTCGAAGCCTTGTCGCACGCGGCCGAACTCCGGGCGCCCGACGCTGCGGGACATGGCGAACAATGCGGGCACTTCGCCGGGATTGTCGCGCGCGGACTCAACCTCTCTGCGCAGGAAGTGGAAGACATTGTCTTCGCGGGGCGGGTGCACGACGTGGGCAAGCTGTTCATTCCCAATCGAATCCTGAACAAGCCGGGCGCACTTACGGAAGATGAATTCGCGGTGATGAAGACCCACCCGCAAGTGGGGGCGGAGGTGTTACGGTCGATTCCCGAAATCGAGCACGTGGCGCAGGCCATCGAATCCCATCATGAAGCCTTCGACGGCAGCGGCTATCCTTTCGGGCTGAAGGGCGAGAATATACCGCTGTATGGCCGCATCCTCGCGGTCGCGGATGCGTATGCGAACATGACGAGCGATCGCTCTTTCGCCCTTCCCAAAACCGACGAGCAAGCGCTGGCGGAACTGGAAATGCTGAGCGGTACCCGCTTCGATGGCATGATCGTCCGCTTATTTGCCCGCCTGCTCAAGATGGGTTCAGTGCCCACCAAAACCTGATCGGACAATCCCTGGGAGGCCGCGGAAAAAGTCGGATTGCACGCTGTGCAGCCCACAGCGGCTAAAAGCCGCGATTGATTTTGCTGCACTTACTGCGCGGCTGAAGCCGCGCCCCTTCAAAGCAAAGTCAAAACCCGAGTTTTTCCACAACCTGCTAGGTCAGGGTCAGCACCAGCGTCGCATCTTTGGGCAGATAGCTCTTGCGGCGAAACCAGTCTTCCATCGCATCCCGGAGTTGATCGAGCGGGACGTTCGTTCCAATTTCCAGGCACCCGTCAGCCACGGGCAGCGTGTCGTCAAAAACGGACGCGTTCGTGAAGTTGCGCATACTGAAATTGTCGAGCCATTTCAACGGACATGGTTGAAGCTGCCCTTCGTGTCGGTATTCCACGCGGAGTTTCCGGGCGAACATGCTTTGATTTAAGCACAAGAGATCGACTTAACACGGAGAATGACTTAGCTAGGGGGTGGCAGCGACCTGGGGCTCGGCCTCCGCCACGACAGCTTCCAGGTGCTCGAGAGTCTCATCGATAGTAAGCGAATACATTTCGCGGCCCAAACCTTCGCCCGATTCCAGCGCCGTTTGCAGAAAATGGCCTGCGATTTCCTTCGCCAAGGAGTCTGTGATCAGCCTCCCGGTGCGGTTCTTGTACTCGACCCAGGCCGGGTGCGGCAGGGCAACCCAGACCGGGCGTCCGTCGACCAAAAACTTGATGTCCACGGCATCAGCGTGGCGAGTGGCGATGGCCACTATCAGGGCCTGGTAGAGGCAGTGCACTTCTTTTTTCGTCCAACGGTCGGTAACGGTGAAGTCAGTGAACATAAGAGACTCAAAAGAAGAGCAGGCTGTAACTATATCGCTGGGCGGGGGTGGGGAGCAAACGGTTGGGTAATGTCTGAAATGTGTGTTGAAGACAGCCACGCGTTTACAAATCTTCAGGCGTGAGTCCGGTATACTTTCCGATTTTTCGCAAGGCGACAGGTCCTAATTCTGCGGACTCGTGCCAAGCCCATGTGTAATCGCGATATCCGACGCGTTGCAGTTGAATGGGCGAACTGCCGGATGTTTGCGCTTTCGGTCTCCATCCAATCCGAAGTAGTGCTTGATACACGCGTTTCGCTTTGCTGCTGGGCCACTGGCTCACAAAAAATGTATAGACTTCGGCGGTTTTTTGCGTTGCTCGGTTCGATCAGCCAGCGCGCGCAGGGCAAGAGCAACGGCGGCAACTTCAGCATCACGTTGTGTTGGGCCATACGCCATCACTCCAGGAAGCTCAGGAATCTCTGCCAACCAGTGTCCGTCTTCTTCCTGTTCAAATTCGACCGTGAATGATTCCGAAGATTCCGAATCTGGGGGTTGCGGTGGTTTCGGTTGGGTAGCCATGAGCGCACAACTCCACGATGGTTACGGTGGCGGCAGGCAACTGTCGCAGAGAATTTATGTGCTCAGAGGATTTAAGTCAATCTCAATTTTCATCTTCTCACAAGTCCTTACTGTTCTACCTGCCCGCTCAACGAGGGAAAAGTGTGCTTGGGAATTGAGGGTTCATGCAACCGCACCGCGGGGAAACAAATCCAGAAACTCAGCCGTCCGGCCCAGGGGGTCGATTGTCCGCTTTCTGCGCGGGCGGGTACAGCCGGCAGGCGATCCTCGCCAATTTGGTAAACCGCTGCACGGTGACAAGGGCGTATTGTGGCGGTCTCGAGTGGGGGATTATCGACTGATTTGTGGCATTCAGGACGAGCGAATCACGGTGTTGGCGATCAGGGTCGGGCATCGCAAGGATGTGTATCGCTGAGCCTGTCGACCGTCTGCCCGTTGTAAAATCAAAGATTATTCATTACTGCACTATCCTTATCTATGCCACAGCAAGACAAACCTGTCACCACCGCCCGCGACGAGCGTTACGATGCGCAGCGCATCGAGCAAAAATGGACTGAGCGCTGGCAGAGCGATCCGTCGCTGTATGCCGCCGAAGCCCACTCGACGAAGCCGAAGTATTACGTTCTGGAGATGCTTCCGTACCCTTCGGGCGCGCTGCACATGGGGCACGTGCGCAATTATTCAATCGGCGATGCGCTGGCTCGCTACATGTGGATGAACGGCTACAACGTGCTTCATCCGATGGGCTGGGATTCGTTTGGGCTGCCGGCGGAGAATGCTGCCATCAAGAACAACACTCCGCCGAAGGAGTGGACGCTGGCGAATATCGCTGCCATGAAGGTGCAGATGAAGCGCCTTGGGTTCACCTACGACTGGTCGCGCGAAGTTACGACTTGCCTGCCGGAATATTACCGCTGGAACCAGTGGTTCTTTCTTAAGCTCTACGAGTCGGGATTGGCCTATCGCAAGAAGAGCAAGGTGAACTGGTGTCCGGAGTGCGCCACCGTGCTGGCCAACGAGCAAGTCGTGGGCGGAATGTGCTGGCGGCATGAAGACACTCCGGTCGAGCAGCGCGAACTGGAACAGTGGTTTTTGCGGATCACGAAGTACGCGGACGAGTTGCTGCGCGATCTCGACAAGCTGCAGGGTTGGCCGGAAAAAGTCCGCATTATGCAGCAGAACTGGATCGGACGCAGCGAAGGCACGTTGGTGGATTTCGATCTGGGCGGAACGGTGGGGCCGGCGGGATCGACGATCACGGTATTCACTACGCGCGTGGATACGATCTATGGCGCGACCTCGGTGCAGTTGGCGCCCGAGCATCCGATCATCGCGGATATGATCGCCCGCGATGCGGCGCTGCGCGCCAAGGTGGAAGAGTTGATTGCCGAGCAGCGCCGGGCGAAAGAAGCGGGCGATATTGGCGACATCGAGAAGCATGGTGTGTTCACCGGACGCTACGCGAAGAATCCTTATAACGGCGAAGCCGTGCCGGTGTGGGTGGCGAACTACATCCTGATGGACTATGGCACGGGCGCAATCATGAGCGTGCCGGCGCACGATGAGCGCGATTACGAATTCGCCATGAAGTACAAGCTGGAAATTCGGCTGGTGATTCTGCCGGCAAGCACGGACCCGGAAGAAACGTTGACGGCGCCCCCACTTCCCTTTACGACCATGGATGGGATCCTGGTGAACTCGGGCGAGTTCACCGGGCTGAGCTGCGACGAAGCGATCGAGAGGATGTCGGCGCGCGCCGAAGAAAAGAAATTCGGCAAGGCGACGGTTACATTCCGGATAAAAGATTGGGGCATTTCGCGGCAGCGCTATTGGGGAACGCCGATTCCCATGGTGTACTGCGACAAAGACGGCGTGGTGCCGATCGCGGAGAAAGATTTGCCGGTGATTCTTCCGGACAAGGTGAATGTTACGCTTTCGGGTGGATCGCCGTTAATGAATGTGCCGGAGTTCCTGAACACGACCTGTCCGAAATGTGGCGGCCCGGCCCGGCGCGAGACTGACACCATGGATACGTTCGTGGATTCGTCGTGGTACTTCTACCGCTACGCCGACGCGCGGAATGACCAGGCTCCTTTTGACAGCGCAACCATTGCCTACTGGTTTCCGATTGATCAATACATTGGCGGCGTGGAGCACGCCATTCTCCACCTTATTTATTCGCGCTTCTGGACGAAGTTCATGCGCGACATGGGCCTGGTGAAAAACGACGAGCCCATCGCGCGCTTGTTCACCCAGGGAATGGTGATCAAAGACGGCGCAAAGATGTCGAAGAGTTTCGGCAACGTAGTATCGCCGGATGAGATGGTGGCGCGCTACGGAGCGGATGCGACGCGGCTGTACAGCTTGTTCGCCGCGCCTCCGGATCGCGATCTTGACTGGCAGGATTCGGGGATCGAAGGCATTCAGCGTTTCCTGGGGCGCGTGTATCGGTTCTACCTGCGCAATCCTGTAGAGCCGCGGCTTGACGCGGTTGCGGAGACGGGGCAAGCCCCGTCGCTACGAGGCGAGTCGTTATCACCCCAGGCACGGGCCATCCAGCGCAAGCTGCATCAGACCATTAAGCGCGTCAGCGATGACTTCCAGGGGCGCTGGCACTTCAACACCTGCATCTCGGCCATTATGGAGCTGGTGAACGAAGTTTATGGAGCGGAGGAGGCTATTGCTGGAGGGCGAGTTCCCTCTTCGCTGATCTTGAACGTGCAGCGCAACATCGCTTTACTGCTGGCTCCTATGTCGCCCTATCTGGCGCACGAATTGTGGGAGATGGCCGGCGAGACGAGCAATCTGCTGAAGGCTTCGTGGCCGCAGTACGATGCGGCGTTGGCAGCGGAGGACGAAATCGAGATTCCCGTGCAGGTTAACGGGAAGCTGCGCGGGCTGGTGGTAGTGCCGGCGGGCGCGAACGAAGATCAAATCAAGGAAGCAGCGCTCGCTGACGAAAAGGTGCGCGCGGCGATTTCGGGCAAGCAGATTGTGAAGGTCATCGTCGTGCCGAAGAAGCTCGTGAATGTCGTGGTGCGGTAAGAAGCTGCGGGCTTCGAGCTACGAGCTTCGAGCAAGCGATTCGAAGCGGAAGGCTAGGCTTGCTCACAGCCCGTAGCTCGCGGCTCGTAGCGGTTTCGTCTGTTTGCAACTCAGCCCTCAATTTGAGAAACTCATTCGTGGAAACCCAATCCATCGTTGTCCTCGATTTCGGAGCGCAGTATTCGCAGTTGATTGCGCGCCGCATCCGCGAACTGAAAATCTTCTCGGTCGTCCTGCCGTTCAACGCCAGCCTGGAAGAGATTCGCAGCTACTCTCCGGTGGGAATCATTCTTTCGGGCGGTCCGTCTTCGGTTTACGACAAGGACGCGCCGCTGGCCGACAAGAGTGTCTTCGATCTTGGCGTCCCGGTGCTCGGCATCTGTTACGGATTGCAGTTCATGGTGTACGCGCTGGGCGGGAAGGTGCGCCCGGCCGCCAAGCGCGAGTATGGCCACGCCAAAGTCGAGATACAAGAATCCCACTCGCAGCTTTTCCGGGGACTGCCTCACCTGCTTGCGGTCTGGATGTCGCATGGCGACGAGGCGGAAGAATTGCCGCCGGGTTTCCGGCTGACGGCGAAAACTCCCAATGCTGTTGCCGCCATCGAAAACCCTGAGCGCAAGATGTGGGCGGTGCAATTTCATCCCGAAGTGCACCACACGCCGCTCGGCTCTGACATTCTGCGCAACTTCGCGCTTGGCATCTGTGGAGCGACGCCTTCGTGGACGCCCCAGCATTTTATCGACGCTACGGTGGCCCAGGTGAAACAGCAGGTGGGCAACGGGCGTGCGATCTGTGCGCTTTCGGGTGGCGTTGATTCTTCCGTCGCGGCGGTGCTGGTCGATCGCGCCCTCCGCGACGACTCTGGCAAGCCTGCCCTGAGCGGAGTCGAAGGGTCGCGGCTCACTTGCGTGTTTGTCAACAATGGGGTGCTGCGCAAAAACGAGTTTGAGAAAGTTCAGCAAAATCTGCGCGACAATCTGGGACTGCACCTGGTTGCGGTCGATGCCACCGAACGCTTCATGCGGAAGCTGGCGGGAGTGAGCGATCCGGAGAAGAAGCGGAAGATCATCGGGAAAGAGTTCATTGCCGTCTTCGACCAGGAGGCACGCCGCATTGAAAAGCAGGAAGGCAAGGTCAAATGGCTGGTTCAGGGGACGCTTTATCCCGACGTTATCGAATCGCGTTCGGTGCGCGGCCCGTCGGAGGTCATCAAGTCGCATCACAACGTGGGCGGACTGCCCGCGAAGATGAAGCTCAAGTTGATCGAGCCGCTGAAAGATTTATTTAAAGATGAGGTGCGGCGCATCGGCCGCGATCTCGGCATGCCCGAGGACATTCTGCAGCGGCAGCCTTTCCCTGGACCGGGGCTGGCGGTGCGCATTTTGGGTGAAGTGACTAAAGAGCGCGTCGACTTGCTGCGCGAGTGCGACGACATCGTTGTGGGAGAGATCAAGAAAGCCGGCCTGTACCAGAAAATTTGGCAGTCGTTTGCTGTGCTCTTGCCGGTGATGTCGGTCGGAGTAATGGGCGATCAGCGGACTTACGCTTACACCTGCGCCGTCCGCGCCGTGCACTCGGAAGACGGCATGACGGCAGATTGGGTTCCGCTGCCTTATGAAGTGCTGAAGACGATTTCGAATCGGATTGTGAATGAAGTGCGCGGCGTGAACCGGGTGGTGTATGACATCACTTCGAAGCCGCCAGGGACAATCGAGTGGGAGTAAATTTTCCTCGAAAATAAGTTTTTCCTGCCCGGTCAAGGCCGCTCCGAAAATGCCTCGATGTTTACTGGTTGGTACCGGTACCCCCCTCCCCCGCGTCTATTAGGAATCATGAGGTTACGAGCAAATTTTGGACTTGGTCTTTGAAAAATAAGGACTTATATCAAAGTATTCCGAAATAAGGACTTACGGGTTTTCGCTTTGTTTCTTGTGGTTGGACCCCGTTTCGTCCCGATCGGTTTGTCAAGCCCCCTCGGGAGAATCCAAAATGTCAAGGAGCGTTTGTTTCCGGCGCAGATTTTGAAAGGACGGTTCGGAAGCGTTTGGCCGCCTCTGGAGGCGGACACACGCTTCGCTTCACGATCTGGGAATGATTCTCGCATGGCATAGGAATGGAGTCAGTGATGGTGGACACAGCGCGGATGTGATGAAAAAGGATGGACAGTCGAGCGAGGGTGGCGGAGGGCCGCGCGCTTGAAATTAATTGTGTCGATACTTTTATTATGAGAGAGGGCGTCAAGGATTTGGAGCACGGGGAAAGTACCCACTCAAGCCAAAAGAGGGCTTGAATTGATTGGATAAGAGCGAAGGCTCGATTCGAACCCGGTAGTCTTGTGTTGAGGACAAAGACGCTGGGAAGAAAGGAGTCTTCGCATGATGATTATAGGGTGTGATTTCCATCCCAGCTGGCAG
>JBEKFN010000113.1:0-11247 GCA_050013295.1 Terriglobales bacterium | reverse complement strand
TCGTTGCGCAGGTTTTCGGCCGTGAGCACGTCGAGTGCGGAAAAGGGTTCATCCATGAACAGGACTTCGGGTTCTACCACCAACGCGCGCGCGAAGCCGACGCGCTGTTTCATGCCGCCCGAAAGCTCCTTCGGGTAGGCGCTCTCGAAGCCATCCAGTCCCACGGTATCGAGAATGCGCAACGCGCGTTTGTGGCGCTCCATAACAGGCACTCCGCGAGCTTCAAGCGGCGCTTCGACGTTATCGAGCACCGTGAGCCAGGGAAACAAAGCAAAGCTCTGGAAGACGATGGCCACGCCCGCGTTCTGCGAAGAGATGGGTTGCCCATGCCACAGGACCGCACCCGACGAAGGCGTGCTGAGTCCGGTCAGAATCCGCAGCAGCGTGGACTTACCGCAGCCGGAGGGGCCGAGCAGGGTAATAATTTTGCCAGGCTCTACGTCAAGATCGACGGGCGCAATAACTTCAATCCGATTCCCATCCGGCTGCTCGTAGAACTTTTCGACAGCCTGGGCGCGAATGATGGGCTCGGTCACAGAATCGTACTCCAGAGAGAAACAAGGTCTCAGGTCGCAGGTCGCAGGTCCAAGGTCTCAGGAAAACCTGAGACCAGGCGCTTGTTTCAATTTGCTTCGCCAGCGAGAATACACTACTCAGGCCGCCCATTCTTCGCTGGCGGCAGCCGCTAACACATGCGGAAGCCGGTCGGAGATTTCGGCTAGTGCGGCAAGTTTTTTCGCCAGCTCCGGGCGCAACGAATCAGCGTCAAAACGCCAGCGCCAGTTCCCAAGTTTGCGGCTCGGCACATTCATACGCGCATCGCTTCCCAACCCCAGCGCATCCTGCATCGGCACCACGCAGAGGCTGGCGACAGAATTGGAGGCGGCGCGAATCATCGCCCAGTTAATACCGTCTTCGCATCGGCCGAGGTACGCTTCCACTTGCTGGCGTTCGTATTCTGTTGCGCCCGATTCCCACCAGCCGAGCAACGTGTCGTTGTCGTGTGTACCGGTGTAGACCACCTTCTCCGTCGTGAAAGTATGCGGCAGATGAGCGTGCGCGCCGACGTCGCCAAAACCAAATTGCAGCACGGCCATACCGGGAATCTTGAGCCGTTTGCGGAGAGCATGAACGTCGGGCGTGATGTATCCGAGATCCTCGGCGAAAAATGGCAGCCCACCCAGAGCCTCGCGCAGTTTCACGAATAAATCGTCTTTCGGACCATCGACCCAGCGGCCATGAATCGCGGTCGGTTCGCTCGCCGGAATCTCCCAGAACTGCGAAAACCCGCGGAAATGATCGAGGCGGATATAGTCGAAATTGTGCGTGAGCCAGCGCATCCGGTCGATCCACCAAGAATATCCCTGCTCCCGCATCGCGTCCCAGCGATAAAGAGGATTCCCCCAGCGCTGGCCGTCTTTGCTGAAAGAATCCGGGGGCACGCCGGCGACGACCTCGGGATCGAGTTCGGAGTTCAGGCGAAACAATTTGGGGTGGGTCCAGACATCGGCGCTGTCGAAATTCACGAAAATCGCCATGTCGCCCACGACGTGAATCGAACGTTGCGCGCAATAGGATCGAAGAGCCTGCCACTGTTCGAAGAAAAAGAACTGCACGACGCGGCGGAGATCGAGATCGTCGAGCATTTCCCTACGCGCCTTTTCGATCGCCACCGGATCGCGATGAATCAGTTCGCGGGGCCATCGGTTCCAGCTTTCCAGCTTAAAACGCGCCCGCAAACCATCGAAGAGAACGAAGTCATCGAGCCACCATTGGTTTTGCCGGCAGAAGCTGTCGTAACGCGAGCGGACGTTCGGCGCAGCCGAGCGCACGAAATTGTGTGCCGCTTCGAACAGCAGGGGCAGCTTGTGATGGAAAGCCGCCGTATAATCCACGGGCTCGACTCCGTCACCGAGAGCGTCGACTTTGGCGCGGTCAATCCAGCCGCGATCGGCGAGCCGCTCCAGGCTGATCAGCAGCGGATTTCCGGCAAAAGCCGAAGTGGAGGAATAGGGCGAGTTTCCGTAACCGAGCGGGCCGAGAGGCAAAACCTGCCACAGACCCTGCCGCGCGGAGGCGAGAAAATCCGCGAACGCGTATGCCGACGGACCAAAGTCGCCGATCCCGCCGCGCGAAGGCAGCGAGGTGGGATGAAGCAGAATTCCGCTGGCGCGCGAGAATGACATTACGTTCAGTTCTCAGTTCTCAGTGGTTTGCTTTTGGATCCTAGTTCTTGGCTCTTAGCTCTTGGGCGTCCCCTGGCAGTATTGCGGAAAAACTCGGGTTCGTATCAGGGCATCGCTTTAGCGATGCCGGGTTCTTCAAAATCAGACGCCCCTTTAAGGGCTGGCAGAGTCGCAGCCGTTTACGAACCTTCTTGTCCACCTTGGCGGGTCAGGTTTTTCATCTCTTCCTGGTTGACCTTAAGCCGTTTGGACTTTTCCATGTCTTTGCGCAGGTTCGCAACGAACAGGCCGAACAAATCGTTCTGCTTGCCTTCGATGAGCGACTGGCGTATGCCGTCCTTCTTCTCGGCGAATTCCTGATCCGTCGGCGCCTGTTTTTCCAGAAGTTGAGCGACCACGCCATTGCCGCCGGCAGTGAACGGCCCGCTAATCTGGCCCGGCTTCAGAGAAAAGATCGCACTCGCGCCAGCCATGGAGCCGATGTCGGGAACCTGTCCATCGGGCGCAACCAGATCGCTCGTCTTCACCGTCGCATCCAGATTCTTGGCAGCTTTTTTCAAATCGTGCTCAGCCTTGGCGCGGTCGGAGAGTTCCTGCGTCTTCTGTTGCAGGAGAAAGCCGGCGCGCTCGTTCTTGAACTCGCTCTCGACCCGCGAACGAATCTCTTCGAACGTGGGCGTAGCCGGAGGCCTTACGGCGAGCAGTTGGAAGACCACAAAGCCTTGCGGGACTTGCACAACATCGGGCGGGGCTTTCTCCGCTTCGCTGAAAACGGCATCCATAAACTGCGGATTCGGACCCAGTCCGGGTAAGCTGTCGGTTCGGCTGAAGAATTCGGTGGTGATTGTAGCTTGAGCCTTGGCAGCGGCTGCCTTGTCGAATCCGGCCGTACGCGCCTGGCTGAGCAAAGCGTTCGCTGCCGATTCGGTGGCGCGCGCCGTCTTCTGCTGCTTTACTTTCTCTTCGATCTCGCTCTTCACCTCGGCGAGGGTCTTGAGATGAGCCTGCTGCTTGTCTTCGACGTGGATGATATGGAAGCCGTAACTGCTCTTCACCAGATCGCTGGTCTGACCTTTGCCGAGTGAAAAGGCGGCTTTCTCGAATTCCGGGACGGTGCGGCCGCGACCGATCCAGCCGAGTTCGCCCCCGCTCTTGGCGCTGCCGGGATCGTCCGAGTATTTTTCCGCGAGCTTGGCAAAGTCTCCGCCCGCCTTCAGCTGTTTCAATATGTCTTCAGCTTTGGCACGTGCATCGGCGACGGCTTTCTCATCCTCCTTGGCGCCGGGCGCAGGCAGAGGAGTCTTGATCAGAATGTGGCTGACCTTCACCTGTTCGGGCTCGCGGTACTCGTCGCGGTGTTGATCGTAGTAAGCCTGCAGATCTTGATCGGTGACAGTCGTTGCCGCCGCAATTTTCGCGCTATCGACGACGACGTACTTAATCTGCCGCTTCTCCGGGATCGAGTTGTTGTAGTTCGCCTTGTTGCGTTCGTAAAAAGCCTTCAGTTCCTCGCCGGTGGGGTGCAGCCCCTTCAGGATGTCGGCCTGGGTGATCACGGCATATTCGAACTTTACCTTTGTATTGCGTTGATCGAATTCGTCGCGGACTTCGGTGTCTCCCACAAAAGCGCTGCTCGAAACCAGGGCGCGCAACTTGCGGACAAGAATATCTTCCTTCACCCGCGCTTCCAACTGCGGGACCGTCATGTCGAAGCGCTGGGCGAAATTCTCGTACTCTTCCTGCCCAACGAACTTGCCGTCGGGAAAGAGCATGATACCAAGCTGCCCGTGCTGGAGCTCATTGCGAAGGTCGTCATCGCTGGCGCGCAGGCCCATGCGGTGCGCCTCGGCAATCAGGGCCTTCTCATTGATGAGTTGCTCGGCGGCCTGACCGGCGAAAAAGGGCAGCAACGAACTGGCCTGCGCTCCGCCGCGAGGAAACTGCTGGCGGATCATGGCTCTGGCTTCACGCTGCACCTCGTTCACGGTCACTTGCTGGTCGCCGATGGTGGCCAGAACGCCAGCCGGAGGCGCGCCAATGCCGAAACTGGAGCCGATGCCGCCGGGAATGAGCGTGATCGCCATCGAGGCACAGATAATGACGAGCAATGCGCCCAGAATGATCTTCAGGGTTGGCCCCGCATTTTGAAGCTGTCGAATCATATTTAGATGACTCCGTCAGATTACTCCACGCTGGGAGTGAGAATTTATGATTATAAACTAGCTATCGAAGTGCAGCCCGTGGCGAAAGTGAGATTCCGCTCTTCAACTCTCAATTCGCCGGACTTTGTCATCCCAACGTCATCCCAACCCTGAGCGAAGCCGTTTGATCTCTTCCAGGCGTTCGCGAATCCGCTTCTCGACTCCCTCATTGGTTGGGCGATAGTACACGCGATTGCGCAGGCTGTCGGGCAGACACTGCATGTCGGCGACCTTGTCTTTGGCGTCGTGGGCGTATTGATAGCCCTTCCCGTAGCCGAGGCCTTTCATCAAGGCGGTGGGTGCGTTGCGCAGGTGCAGAGGGACGGGCTCGGCGGCGGTTTGCTCCACGTCCTGCAGAACGGCGCCGTACGCGGTGTAAAGCGCGTTCGATTTTGGCGCCACCGAAAGATAGACGACGGCTTGCGCCAGCGCAAGGTTGCCTTCGGGCATGCCGATGAAATCGACGGCGTCACGAGCAGCCATACACAACGCGAGCGCGTTCGGTTCGGCGAGGCCAATGTCCTCAACCGCCATGCGGACGACGCGGCGGGCGATGTAAAGCGGATCTTCTCCCGCTTCGAGCATACGAGCCAGCCAGTAGAGGGCGGCGTCGGGATCGCTGTTGCGCACCGATTTGTGCAGCGCGGAGATGATGTTGTAATGCTCCTCGCCGCCTTTGTCGTAGAGCAAAACCCGCTTTTGGAGGGCTTCCTGTATGGTCGCTCCGGTGATCGCGGTGGCTGCGGGCGGAGACGCGGCTAGCCGCGCGTCTTTAGAAGGCGAGCTGGATAGGGCGGCGGCTATTTCCAGGACGTTGTAGGCGCTGCGGGCGTCTCCGCTTGAATAGGCGGCAATTTTGCGCAGACTTTCTTCAGATGCTTCGAGATGCATCTGGCCGAGGCCGCGCTCGGTATCGTCGAGTGCTCGGCGCAGAAGAACAACGATCTGATCTTCAGTCAACGGGTTCAGCACATAAACGCGGCAGCGCGAGAGCAGCGCGGAGTTGATTTCGAAGGACGGATTTTCGGTGGTGGCGCCGATCAGGCGGATGCTGCCTTTCTCCACGTGCGGGAGGAAGGCATCCTGCTGCGCTTTGTTGAAGCGGTGAATTTCGTCGACGAAGACGATGGTGCGCGTGCCGTACTGGCGGGCGCGGTCGGCATCGCTCATGACCTGCTTGATTTCCTTGATGCCGGCGAGCACGGCGGAAAACTCGATGAAGTCGGCTTTGGTGATGCGGGCGATGATCTTGGCGAGGGTGGTCTTGCCGGTGCCTGGGGGACCCCAGAAGATCATCGAAGTGGGGTCGTCGCGCTCAATCTGCACGCGCAGCGGCTTGCCCGGTCCGACCAGGTGCTCTTGTCCAACGAATTCATCGAGCGTGCGCGGGCGCATGCGATCGGCGAGCGGGCGCGCGCCCTGAGCGGCGGGATCGTCGTCCGGGATGGGCGCGAACAGGTTCATGAGTTCACAAGATCATTTCACCACAGAGAGGAATTGGTAATTGGGTAATTTGTAAATTTGTAATTTGAAACCGATCCCCCATGCTCTTGATATGGAGTTTTCAAATTACCAAATTACCCGATTGCAAAATTACAAATTCATTTGCGGTTTCTTGCCGCTTCATACAATACGATGCTGGCGGCGACTCCGGCGTTGAGCGATTCGACTTGCGAAGCTTGCGGGATCGCCAGTGTTTCGTCCATTTGGCGGGTGAGTTCACGAGATAGCCCGGCGCCTTCGTTGCCGATGAAGATCGCGAGCGGAAGAGTCCATGAGATCTGGGGCAACGGCGTTCCCTGGTGCGAAGAAGTTGCGAGCAGACGAACGCCACGGGCGCGCAGAAGGGGAAGCAGTTCCTGAGAAGAGATCTGCACGAAAGGCAAGCGAAAGACCGAACCCGCCGAACCGCGCAGAACTTTAGAGTTGTAAGGACTGACGGTTCCTTCGGTCAGAAAAATTCCGGCAGCGCCGAAGGCTTCGGCCGAGCGCAGGATCGTGCCCAGGTTGCCCGGATCCTGCAAACCAGCGGCCACGACGATCGGGCCGCCGCCGGAGCGGTCGAGCAGTTCACCGGAAGAGAAAGCCGGCAGCTTGAGCAGCGCCGCCACACCCTGGGGCGCGTCGCTCGGCACGATCGAGTTGAAGAGTGCATTCGGCAAGACGAGCGTTTCGGTGCGGGCGCCGATCTGAGGCAGAAGTTTTTCGGCGAGAGGGCGGGCCTTTTCGCTGAAGATTACGCTTTCCAGATGCTGACCGCTGCGTAATGCTTCTTCGATCAGCTTGACGCCTTCGATGGCACACTCACCCTGAGTAGTCAACTCGGCGCGGCGGAATGCGAGCCGCAGTTCTTTCAGCCGCTGGTTGTGGCGGCTGGCGACAGGGCGCAAACGGTCCGCTTGACGGCGAGTTCGCGCGGGCTTCGCGTCTTGCTTCATAGGTTGGTTCCAAGATCAGGATAAAATCAGGATAATACGAGCATTCGGTCGGGCTTCGGCCGAGGCTCGTGGTATGGTACATTTCATTGTTTAAGCCGACAACGTCTACGCCGACAATGTCTACGCCGGCAATCAGGAAGGAACCAGAGTGCGCGCGGAAATCCTGAAAATTCATGCCGTAACGCCCGAAGCTTCGCTGATTAAGTATGCCGCTGAGCAGATTCAGGCCGGGCAGGTGCTGGGCATGCCAACCGACACGTTCTATGGCCTGGCTGCGGATCCGTTCAACCTGCGCGCGGTAGAGCGCGTCTATGAGATCAAGTCCCGCTTACGGCACAAGCCGCTCTCGCTGCTGATCGAGAACGTGGACCAGGCGGAGGAATTCGCGCGTCCCTTGCCGGATGATTTCCATCTTCTGGCGCGGCGTTTTTGGCCGGGGCCGCTGACCATGATCGTCCCGGCAGCGTCGCATCTGCCGCTGAAAGTCACCGCCAACACGGGGAACGTGGCGCTGCGCGTGCCGGCGGCGGAAATCCCGCTGGCGGTGGTGCGGGCGGCTAAAATTCCGATCACGGCGACCTCCGCCAACCTGAGCGGCGCTGTGGAATGCACGACTGCAGAGCAGGTGGAGGAGCAACTGCAGGGCCGCATCTCGCTGATTGTGGACGGTGGGAAGTCTCCGCGGACAATTTCATCGACCATCGTGCACTTCAAAGAAGACGGTACCTGGCAGATTCTGCGCGAGGGCGCGATTCCCGCCAAGGATATTGTCGAAGCGTTGTCTTGAGGCAGGTTTCAAAAGGCAGGTTTGGCTCCATATTAATGCGTCCCTGGCCGCTGTTGTTGCTGGCGGTGGTGGGAGCGCTGTTGTTGTTTTTTGGTGTTACCGGCTCGCGCATCGTGCGCGCGGCCGCCGAAGCGCCCGCGAAGAAAGCGGATGTGATCGCCATTTTCGGAGCTGCCGAGTACGCAGGACGTCCTTCGCCGGTGTACCGGGCGCGGCTGGATCACGGTTATGAACTGTTTCAGAAAGGAATGGCGCCGGTGGTGATCACGACCGGCGGAGCGGCGCTGGATCCGGATTTCAGCGAGGGCAGCGTTGGCAGAGACTATCTTCTGCGGCGCGGCGTCCCGGAGCAGGCTTTAATCGCGGAGACGCAAGGCTCCGATACGGCGCAGTCGGCAGCTCGGGTGGCCAACATCATGCGCGCGAATGGTATGCGCACCTGCATTGCGGTGAGCGATGCGTATCACGTATTTCGCATTCGCGCCCTGCTTGAGCACGAAGGCGTGCAAGTAGAGTTGGCGCCAAGGCCAGAGTCGCGCCCGCACCCTTTGTGGGAGCGGTTCGCGGCGGTGATGCGCGAAGCAGCGAGCTACCTGGTGTGGAAGGCCGGTTTGCCGTAGAAGCGGCTGCGAGCTACGGGCTGCGAGCTTCGAGCGACCAAATTCCTCGCGTAGAGACGAATTGCCACGGTCAACTGAGAACCTGCCTGCTCGTAGCTCGCGACTCGAAGCTCGCAGCAGCTTTCCTACCATCCCATCTTCTCGCGCAAGCTCGTGATATGCGCTACGTGGTGGCGACCGTGCCAGGAGTAGAGTGCGAGAGTTTTTTCGAGCGACATCGGGCCCAGCTCAGGATGGCGGAAGGTACGTTTCCATTCCGCGTCGGTGAGCTCGCGGAGCATCAGCATCCAGCGCTGGTGCAGGGAATCGAGCAAGGCTAGCGACACTTCGATCGGGGCGTGCTTGGCCTCGGGCAACTCGGCCCAGAGATTTTCCATGTACGGCTTAATGGTCGGCGCGTCTTCGGTGAGCGCCAGTTTGAAGCGAATGTAACAGTTCATGTGGCTGTCGGGGACGTGATGGGCCACCTGGCGCAGCGTCCAGCCGCCATCGCGATAAGGAGTATTCAGTTGCTGGTCGGAAAGTCCGTGGAGGGCGGCACGCAAACGGGCGGGAGTCTGCTCGATGTCGGTCAAGCATTGATGTTTTTGTTCTGCCGTAAGCGGGCCTGTGTAGGAAAACTTTCCAATTGGATAGCGGGGGTCAGACATGAAATTCCCTCCGGAGAGGTAGATGATCCCCAACTAACTGTGGTGCAGAAAAAAGCGCGTGAAAAAAAACGACCCGCGAACGACCAACGATAAGGACCGACGACTATCGCACCATGGCGAGGATGCGGACGGGGGCTTCGCCAGGTTCTTTGTTTTTTGCCGGGGCGACGATGATGAGCGAGCCGGTTGCAGGCAGCGCGGTGAGGCGCGCGGTCCTTTCCACCACATAGTTTCCGTGGAGGGCGAGCTGCCGCGCCAGCGTTTTGTCGGAAGTCAAGTTCACGGGCGTCTCGACAGCGAAGGCGATCGTGTAGCGAGCTTCGATGAGGAACATCGCCGCGTCGCGGGCGATAGGAAGCGGCGTGGCTGACAGATCAGCGATCGAAAGATCATCGCGCGCGCCGGAGCGGCGGATGGCCACAACGGCTCCCTGTGGAATCAGGCCGTGACGCGATTCCCACGCGGCAATATCGTCGAGAGAAATCTGCGCGCTGCTATCGACCGCGGCGTTCAAATCCATAACTACCAAGGGAGCCACGAGGCGCTCAGGCGGAATTTGTCCGGCAGCCCAAGTCCCGGGAATGAGCGCACCGGGAGCAATGATGCGCGTTCTGGATACCGCAGCCGCGGCATGTTGCCCGGTCGAGTTTTGCCCATCGGTCAAATCGACCACGTGCGAATAGCGATCCTGCTGCGTGGAACCGGGGCGCCGGTCGGCAAACAGCAAAATGGCCAGCACGAGCGCGTAAGCGATGATGAAACTGCGAATCCGCATTTAATTCCCAGGCTAGAAGTAAGCTAAAACCTAACTTATGCCTGTATTGTTGCCCGAGGAAGTGCCAAGTTCAATCCACGGTTGGACATGACCCCCCGATTGCCCTGAGACGAGGAGCTTGACAGATTGCTGAAAAACTCGGTTTTCGGCGCACAGCCCCTAAAGGGGCATCTCAATTCAAAGAATTTACGGCATCGCTGAAGCGATGCCCTGATACGAAACTTGAGTTTTTCAGCAATCTGTTGAGACGCTCCGCTTTTCAGCGGTTGCCGCGATTTTGCTGAACCAGCAGTATTCGAGCAGAAAACTTTCGTTTCCGGTTCAATATTTCGGGCAGGATGGGCCAGGGGGTAGAATACAGCTAACTACTTCTGTAGTTTCCAGGCCCATCGCTCGCCGATTTCGATCAGGCTGGGCGCCTGTGCCTGCTGGCAAGAACTGAGAATTGCCGGAACTGAGGAATTGATGTTCGGCCGCGAAGAAAAAGTCTCCGCTCTCCGGCTCACCGCCGTACAGTACATCGTGCTGTTCATTTTTTTGCTTCTGGCGTACGGGCTGTGGCGGTTGCAGGTGATGCAAAGCGGCAAGTACGCGCAACTGGCGGAGCAGAATCGCGTCCGCAATGTGCCGATTCTGGCGCCGCGCGGCAAAATCCTGGATCGCGAAGGCCGGATCATTGTCGATAACTACCCGTCGTTCTCTGCGCTCCTGCTGCGCGATTCTTCGCGCGATCTGAACGCGGACGCGGACGCCATTGCCAAAGGGCTGCACTTGAATCCCGACGAAGTGCGGCAGCGCATGCGACGGTCTTCTTGGATGCCGCAGTACCAGCCGATTTTCCTGAAGGAAGACATCACGCCCGACGAACTGGCGTTCATCGAGTCGCACAAGAACGAGCTTCCCGAACTTGAAACGATCATGGCGCACCGGCGCTTGTATCCGCGCAACGGGTTCATGGCGCACCTCATCGGCTACGTGGGCGAAGTGACCGAGGACATGCTCAACCAGCCGCAGTTCGAACTCTATAACCCCGGCGACGTGGTCGGCGTGAGTGGAGTCGAGAAGCAATACAACAGCATCCTGATGGGCAAGAACGGATTCCGGCGCGCGATCGTGAACAGCCGCGGGCGGGAAGTCGGGCGGCTCGATGAAACGCCCGCGGAGCCGGGCAAGCAGCTCAAGCTGACGGTGGATCTGGATTTGCAGATCGCGGCGGAGCAGGCCATCGAAGGGAAGAATGGCGCCATCGTGGCGATGGATCCGCACACCGGCGAAATCCTGGCCATGGTGAGCCGTCCGACGTTCGATCCCAACGATTTCGCGGTGAAGATTTCGCGGGACGAGTGGAGCAAACTGGTCGACGATCCCGACAAGCCACTGCTGAACAAAGCGATTCAGGCCCAGCTTGCGCCGGGCTCGACCTTCAAGGTCATCATGGCGACCGCTGGATGGCAGGAAGGCATCGCCCAGACCCTCCACGTGCACTGCAACGGGGGCGCCACGTTCTATGGCCGGCGCTTCGCATGCTGGGTGAAAAGCGGCCACGGCGAGGTTGAGATAACGAAAGCGATCTACCAGTCGTGCGATGTT
>JBEKFN010000112.1:0-11294 GCA_050013295.1 Terriglobales bacterium | reverse complement strand
GCGGCAGCGGCGGCTGTTCGGTGCTGCGGGCGACGTTCTGTTGTCCCACCGCTGGGGCTGCGGCAACCGCATGCGGCAGCGGCGGCTGTTCGGTGCTGCGGGCGACGTTCTGTTGTCCCACCGCTGGGGCTGCGGCAACCGCATGCGGCAGCGGCGGCAATTCGGTGCTGCGGGCGACGTTCTGTTGTCCCACCGCTGGGGCCGCACCCAGCAACAGCGGCAATTCGATCTTGCGGGCAATGTTCTGTTTTTTCACCACTGGGGCTGCGGCAACTGCAGACGGCAGCGCCGGCAACTCGGTGTTGTGGGCGACGCTCTGTCTTCCCACCACCGGCGCGGCGGCAACCGCAGACGGCAGCGCCGGCAACTCGGCGTTGTGGGCGACGCTCTGTCTTCCCACCACCGGCGCGGCGGCAACCGCAGACGGCAGCGCCGGCAACTCGGCGTTGTGGGCGACGCTCTGTCTTCCCACCACCGGGGCTGCGGCAACCGCAGACTGCAGCGGCAATTCGGGGCTGTGGACAACGTTCTGCTTCCCCACCACGGGGGCCGTAAACGGTTGCGTTTTCCCGGCGGCGACCTGAGCGGAAGGAGGACTCACGGGAGCAGTGGCGGCATCCTCAAGCCGGACCTGCGTCAATACAGAGTAATTGGGATCCGCAACTACGACGGCTTCGAGAATAACGACTCGCGGCTGCGGAAGTGAAGACGGCGTCCGATAGACTCCCTGTTTGTCGATGGTCCCGCAGGCCGCGCCGAAACAGCCGATCCCCGAGACGTTCCAATGTACGGCAACTGGCTTTCCCTGAGCGTCAGTAACTTCAAAGCGCTGAGTTTGATTGGCTGGGACGGTGGCTCCATCTGGATGAACAGTGAATCTGTGCGGAACGGCACGCGTTGAGCGATGAACGGTCAGCGCCGGTTCGGGAGAGGTTGAGGCCCAGAGTCCTTGCGATCCAAAACAAGCCAGCAAGCCGACTGCGACCGCGATGCGCGGGCCGCCTCGAATGCGAGTGAGCAATTCGAGAATAAACCGTCTTCGCGAACCGCCTATGCGGCGATCGCACCTTGCTGGCGTATCTCTGTGCATAACCGCCCCTCACTTCCGTTCGCAACTATCTACGGCTGCAAACGGTCGCGCGCAAACGCAACTTCTTGGTTGCGGCTTGCGCCACCGCCGGGGGGAAGGCCGCGCTGGCGGACTCCAATACATCTTACACCTCCCGCTAGTTTGCGGGAACGCGATTCAGCGCCAGATCCGGTTTCAGAGCAGGATCGGGATCGCACACGCATTACGATGCGTTGTCTTTATCTTAAATCGTATGACTCGTCGCTCGGCACCGAGAGTCGGGTCTGGCATGGAGCGCATTCGGGCTCTGACGACGACCGAACGTCCTCCCCGGATTCAAGCTCATGGAATCTGCCCTGAACACAACTAGTTAACTACGGAAATCTCCCTGGCAGCAATGCCACGATTGGGCTAGCCAATCCGTTTATTCCTCTTGACAAAGCTACGTCTCCTGCAGGAAACTATTAACGCTATCTTCGGGCCATAGTATTGTGGCTGCGAGTGCCACTCCCCCACCTAAAAGCCCGGACCGGAACTCAATTAAAGATCGTCCCCTTGATCGTGGTTTTGACCGGGATGTGTCCGGTCGCACCCAGGAGAACTCCTCGTGAGGGTTCTGGGCGTGACGGGACCGCCGCTTTCGAACCAAGGAGAACACAGTGTCGATGGCTCCCAGCACCAACGGTTTTTTGTTGCTAGATGGTGGATTTAATCTGATTGCAGCCAACGATCCCGCCCTTCAAATCCTCAGCTTCCCCAGCGGGGCGGATCGGATCAAGCAACCCAAGGTCTTTCTTGCGGACCGGGTCCGCACCACCCTCCTCGACCATGGGAATCAGGACGGACCGGCTTTCGTCAAAGAGTTTAAGTCGGGTAAACGCCGCTATATCTGCAAGAACTTTCGAGTCGACTGTAACGGACATTATCCCGTTCAGCCCGCTTTCGCTGTGCTGCTGGAGCGGACCGCAGCGGAAAGTAATGGGCTCTCGGAAATCTCTGAACAGTTTGATCTGACTCAACGTGAACGTGAAACAGTCGAATTGCTTCTACAAGGCCTTACCAGCAAAGAGATCGCAACCCGCATGAAGATCAGTCCGAATACGGTAAAAGCGTTCCTTCGATTGGTAATGGTCAAGATGAAGGTTTCAACCCGTTCTGGAATTGCTGGGAAGGTTGCAGGATCGAGGCCAAACGCTTAGGTTTTTGCAGCATTCCAAGTTTAATAGAGGATTAGTCCGATTGAAGAATTTACTGCATCCGGGACTTCGGGCATCATGCCATTATTGTGACCTATCCCTCAGAGCGAGAACGACGCCACCACGAGCGTTATCCGCAGATGCTTGAAGTGCATGCACGGAGTTTGCTATCGGATCAGACAGCGAGTGCCCCACCGCCAAAGGAATTTGACGGCCGCATTCATAATCTGAGCAACGGCGGCGTTTGCATCCTTAGTTCGTATCCCTTGCAGGCGGCCACGTTCCTGTGCTGCGATTTACCTGTGTTGGATGCTCCAGTCGCGATTCCCACGCTCATGCAGGTGCGATGGACTGCAAAGCGCGGGAACAAATCTGCGAGCTACATCAGTGGCCTTCAGTTTGTTGTCTAGCCACGCGACCCAATTGTCGGAAAATGGCTGGCTCTTAGACTTGCGGTTCGACCTATGCCGACATGCTACCCAAATGGGTTAGTACGATTTGAGAATTTCTTCGGAATAGTCCAGTCGATATAGTTCTAATTGGTTAGTTCGTGCGCTCCTCCCCCCGAATTGCCCCAGGAGTCCGCCATGAGTTTTTGGCCAGCCGGTCGTGCAATCAGGGCTCTTGGTGTGCTCATAGGCTTAAGTTTGTTCTTCAGTTGCGGTTCGGGGAGCACATCGCAAGGCCCGGCAAAACTCTCACAAATCAAGATTGCTCCTGCTAACCAGACCATTGCGAAAGGCACGACACTGCAGCTCAGCGCTACCGGCTATTATGCGGATGGGACTTCGCACGCCTTAGGTGCTTCGGTAACTTGGCAGACGAGCCAGCCAGCCGTGGCCACGATCACCACTCAAGGCGACGTGACTGGCATGGGCGAAGGCGTCGCACAACTGTCTGCGGTCTATCAAGGCGTAACCGGCAGCACGTCGGTCAACGTCGGGCCGCCCGCATTGCTCAATTTGACGGTCGGTCCGAACCAGTCCTCTCTGCCTGTGGGTGAATCCGAGCAGCTCACCGCGACCGGGAACTATTCCGATGGAACGGTCCAAAATCTGACTCAATCCGCAACGTGGAGTTCATCGGCTCCGGGCGTGGCGGCGATCACAGCGGGAGGTCTGGCGACGGCTGTGACAGCGGGCACCTCGAGCCTCAGCGCGACCATGACCAGTATCACCAGCTCAGCCACGCTGACGGTGACGTCGGCGGCGCTGGTGTCGATTGCGGTGACGCCGGGGAACGCTTCGATTGCCGCCGGGAATACGCAGCAGTTTGCGGCCACGGGAACGTACAGCGACGCCAGCGCGCAGAATCTGACGAGCACGGCAGCGTGGAGTTCATCGGCTCCGGGTGTGGCGACGATCACGCCGGGAGGTCTGGCGACCGGCGTGAAAACGGGCCAATCGAGCCTCAGCGCGACGCTAGGCAGCATTACCGGCTCAGCCGCGCTGGCGGTGACGGCACCGGTGCTGGTGTCGATTGCGGTGACGCCGGGAAACGCTTCAATTACCGTGGGGACTAAGCAGCAGTTCACGGCCACGGGAACGTACAGCGACGCCAGCACGCAGAATCTGACGAGCACGGCGGCGTGGAGTTCATCGGCTCCAAGCGTGGCGACGATCAGCGATGCGTCTGGCTCGCAGGGATTGGCCACAACGGCTGGCTTAGGCACGACGACGATGCAGGCGACGTCGGGCGCGATCAACGGCTCGACTCCGTTGACCGTAACCGCAGGCTTTGTTTTGACCGGCAGCCTGAACACAGCACGCGCCTCACATACCTCGACAGTGCTGAACAACGGCATGGTGCTGATTGCGGGAGGCTATAACGGCAATGTCTTAGCCAGTGCCGAGCTGTACAATCCCGCGACCGGAACCTTCACTCCCACCGGCAGCCTGAAGACCGCGCGCCTCTATCACACGGCAACGCTGCTGAACAATGGCAGGGTGCTGATCGTGGGAGGCAACGCGGAGAACGGCAACATCTTAGCTAGTGCCGAGCTCTACAATCCCGCGACCGGGACCTTTACTCCCACGGGCAGCCTGAATACCGCGCGCGAACTCCATACGGCGACCATGATCCAAGGAGCAATGATCAACGGCATGGTGCTGATTGCGGGAGGCCAGGGCTCCGGCGGCGCCCTAGCCAGTGCCGAGCTGTACAATCCCACGACCGGCACCTTCGCCGCCACCGGCAGCCTGAACACCGCGCGCCTCTATCACACCGCAACCCTGCTGAATGATGGCACGGTGCTGATTGCGGGAGGCTATGACAACAACGGCCACACCTCAGCCAGTGCCGAGCTGTACAATTCCGCGACCGCGACCTTCACGCCCACGCTTAGCCTAAACACCGCGCGCTACAGGCACACGGCGACGCTGCTGAACAGCGGCATGGTGCTGATTGCGGGAGGCGAGGACTCCAATGGCAACGCCTTAGCCAGTGCGGAGCTGTACAATCCCGCGGCCGGGAGCTTCGCAATCGACGGCAGCCTGAATACCGCGCGCATCCTCCACACGGCGACACTGCTGAACAATGGAACGGATCTGATGACCGGCGGCTACGGCTCGAGCGCTTACCTAACCGCTGCGGAGCTGAACGATCCCGCAACCGAGACCTTCGCCCCCACCGGCAGCTTGAACATCGGGCGCTACTTGCACACGGCTTCGCTGCTGAACAACGGAATGAATCTGATTGCAGGTGGCGATAACTCGAGCGGTTATCTGGCCAGTGCCGAGCTGTACGAAACGGGCACGCTGACCCCGCCGAACCTTGTCTCCATCTCGGTGAGTCCGAGCAGCCCGACGGTTCCTCTCGATACCGGGCAGCAGTTGATCGCTACGGGCACCTTCAGCGACGGCAGCACAGAGCAGCTTGCTTCGTTGACCTGGAGTTCCTCAAACCCCGCGGCCGTCGGCATCACCGGCGATGCCAGCAACATGGGTGCGGCCTATGCCCTGGGCAAGGGCGGCACGGCAACGGTGAGTGCGTGTGCGGGCTCGGTGTGCGGCTCGACAACTGTCACGGTTGGGCCGCCCGCGCTGGTCTCCATCGCGGTCAGTCCGGCAAACGGGATAATCCCGGCTGGCGAGTCGTTACCTTTTGCCGCGACGGGGACATACAGCGACGGCAGCAAGAAAAATCTGACTGCATCGGTGACGTGGAGTTTATCGGATCCGTATGTGGCGATGATCGCAGCGGGAGGTATGGCGACAGGTTGGGCAATGGGAACGACGAGCATCAGCGCGACCTCCGGATCCGTGACCGGAACCGCAAACCTGACAGTGATTCCCGCTGCGGTAGTCGGCTTGAACATTACCCCGGCAACACTATTCATGTCCGTGGGGAGTAGCCTCCAGCTCCAAGCGATCGCAACCTTGAGCGATGGATCGACGCGGGAGATGAACGCAAACGTAGCATGGAGTTTGCAGGGGACAGGCATCGCTACCGTGAGCAGCGCCGGAATAGTGACTGCCGACCAGGTTGGCGCGGCGACGATCCTCGCGCAGACCAGTGGCTTTACTGCATCGGCGAGTCTCACCGTAGCGCCGGTCAGCGCTTTGAACATCGTCCCGGCAACACTCTCGCTGGCCCCGGGGACTAGCAGCCAGCTCCAAGCGATCGCAACCTTGAGCGATGGAAGAATGCAAGACCTGACCGCAATCATAGCGTGGAGTTCGACGCAGCCAGGCATTGCTAGCGTGAGCAGCGGCGGACTGGTGACTGCTTTGCAGGTTGGATCGACGACGATTCTCGCAGGGGGCAATGGCGTTACTGGGTCGGTTAGTCTTACAGTAGCGGCACCCACCGCCTTGAACATTGTCCCTTCACCATTATCCATGGTCTTGGGGAGTAGCAGTCAGCTCCAGGCGATGGCAACGCTGAGCGATGGAACAACCGAGAACATAACTGGAACCGGAACTGTAGCGTGGAGTTCGGCGCAGCCTGGGATAGCGAGCGTGAACAGCGGCGGGATGGCCACTGCCAACCAAGTGGGCGCGACGACGATTCTCGCAGAAGCAGGCGGCGTCACTGGATCGGTTAGCGTCACCGTAACGCCACTGCTTCTCGTGAATTACTTTGATGCCGCCTATGCCCAGACATCAGGTATTGAGGGCACCGTTCGACTTACTAACACCGGTCTTACGGGCGGAAACCTGTGCGCCATGGTTTACGTGTTCGACCAGCATCAGGTATTGAACGAGTGTTGTGGATGTTCGGTGTCGGACAGCGGGTTGCTGACATTGTCCTTGCTCAACGATCTCACGGCAAATCCCCTGAGCGGAACACTACCTCAAGCTGGAATGATCGAGGTGGTGTCGTCGGATCCCACACAGAATCCACAATGTGATCCCGGCTCCTTAGCCCCGACCGGCATAATCGTTGGCTGGGAGGCTAACCCTCAACCCGACGGCGACGGTACCTTCCAAGTAACTGAGAGAAGCTTTACTCAGGTGCCGCTGGGCGGCGAAGGGACAGTTCTGCAAAATGAGTGCAGTTACTTGAAGCAACTGGGCAGCGGCGCGGGCATTTGTACCTGCGGAAGCGGCGACTAAGCCTTCGCGGGGTGTTACCGGTAGATGCTACAAGCTTAGTCGCGACAGCATCGCCGCTGCTTACGTCTCAACAAGGCAAATGTACTTGTTTCGGGAAGTGCGGGGAATCCTGTCGTGCACTTCCTTTTACCGATGTTTGCTCCGATCATCTTAATTCCCGCGCGCATCGTTTCTTTCGAACTGATAATCTCGTGCGTTAATGCGGCGAGAAAACTGCGGGGTGAAGGCTGGAAGATGATTACAGACAGACGTAGTTGCCTGCGGCATAAGGTGCATGGGCCAATCTTTGCCAGTTTCGATGGGGTCACGGGCGGCATGATTCTGGATCTCAGCGAGCAGGGCCTGTCAATGCAAACGGCCGTCCTCCTGGAAGCTGACCACCAATTTCAACTCAGCGTCGATCTGCCGGATTCGGACACCCACGTGGACACCCACCTGGAGACGACTGGCTATATCGCATGGGCGGATGCTCTCGGTCGCGCTGGGGTGCGATTTTCCGAGCTCCCCGTGGAGGCGCGTCAGCGCTTGGATGAGTGGCTGGTACTCAATGACACAGCGCCCAGTCGCAAGGCACCAAAGCTTAGCTTCGACCGAGTGCCTGGTTTGGGCTGGGGCAGCAAGTCTTCAGACAATGGAACTCGCGAGCCGCGGTCCATTAGTTTGGAAGCCGAAGCTGGTAGTTTGGAAGCGGAAGCTGGTGCAGCCGGGATCCATGGTCGGCCACCGGTTTCGACCTCAATTCAGTATGAGTTCAACTCGCTCGGGTCGGATTTAAATACCGCGCTGCGGGTGATCGGCGAACGCGCGCGGACTCTCTTACGCGGCACTGGCGCGGCCATCGCCATCGTCGACAGAGGTCCTATGATGTGCCGGGCGAGCGTCGGAACCGGCGGACCACCGCTCGGAACCCACGTAGATATCAACTCGGGCTTTTCCGGGGAGTGCATACGTACAGGAAAAACCCTCCGTTGCGACGACGCCGAGACCGATTCCCGCCTCGAAGCCGCGATCTGTCGGCACCTCGGTATTCGCTCGCTAGTGGCCGCACCCATCCGCTACGAGCGTGAGGTAGTTGGAGTGCTGGAGGTTTTCTCCACACAGCCCTTTGCTTTTGACGAGGGCGATCTCGCGGTTCTGGAGCGTCTGGCACAGACCGTGCTCCTCATGGTGAGCCACACGCAACCTTTCAAGCGCGGCTAGCGAAACAGCCCCCAAGTTGCGACCCGCAGCCCACAAGGACAGCGAAACAAACAGAAATACAAGAATGGCCTTTTCCACTATGGGAGCCCGTTGACGAGCATGGCCGCCGCAGTCACAATCCCACCGCGCTCTGCGCGGACGGGGGAGTCGCTGCGAGCACGCGGGCGGGGGCGCCCGCGCCACATGTGCAGTGTCAGCCTTTCGGCGCCGCTGCGAGGCGGAGTCTCGCGGCCATTCTTACCAGGTCGGCCAGCGAATCCGCCTTCATCTTTTTCATAACCTGACCTCGGTGTGCCTTCACCGTGATCTCGCTGATGCCGAGCTCG
The DNA here is from genome assembly GCA_050013295.1 of Terriglobales bacterium. Classification (GTDB taxonomy): domain Bacteria; phylum Acidobacteriota; class Terriglobia; order Terriglobales; family Acidobacteriaceae; genus Acidiflorens. Next base: position 2,947 of record JBEKFN010000112.1, on the reverse strand, counting down.
CCACCGACCTGTTTATTCAACAGGCCGGAGACCACCAATGCCATGACCTCCCGTTCGCGAGAGGTGAGCGACGCGTGACAGTCGCGAAGCGCCTGTATCTCCGCCTCGCGACCAAGTGTAGTGTGGCTGCGCTCGAGCTCTACAACTATAATTGTGCGAAAATTTCCCTGCTTCGCACTCTGGGCATCGCTGAGCAGGGCGTCAAAGAATACTTTAGAGGAAAATGAACATGGCGGAAGAAAACCCACCCCGTTCAGTGCCTGAGACGGGTAACGAATCCCCGGTCGATCCATCCCCGGTCGATCCATCCTCGGTCGATCCGTCGCCCTTAACGGACAGGGCCCATACTCCGCCGGTGCGCCGAAGTCCCAAGCGCCGCAGAAACATCGTGATTCTGGCCGTCATCGTGGTGGTGCTTGTCGCCGGGGTGTTCTTGTGGCGCTTCTTGAGCAGCTACGAATCGACCGACGACGCCCAGGCGGATGTTCACCTCTATCCCGTCAGCGCGCGTGTTTCCGGCTACGTGGTGCGGGTCAACGTAGACGACAACCAGTGGGTGGAGAAAGGCACGGTGCTCGTCGAGATCGACCCAAAAGACTATGAGGTTGCAGTCGCGCAAGCGCAAGCTAATCTCGCCAACGCCGAAGCGACAGCCCAATCGCTGAATATCACGGTCCCGATTACTTCAGTGAACGCTTCAAGCCAACTGAAGTTCACTGCGTCCGGCATCGACGACGCCAACGCCGGCTTCATCGCCGCCGAGAGGCAACTGACCGTCGCTCATGACCAACTGGAGTCGGCCGAGGCGAACGATGTGAGAGCGCAAGACGATCTCCAACGCTACAAGTTACTGGTCGACAAGCAAGAGGTAGCCGAGCAAGTTTACGATCAGGCGTTGGCCACGGCCAAATCCAGCACCGCGACGGTAGCGGCCGCCCGCGCCAGTGAGTCTGCAGCGCAGCAATTCGTCGAACAGGCCCGGAGCCACCTGGCGCAAGCCGATGCGAACCACCGCTATGCGGAGACGGGGCCGCAGCAAGTGTCGTCGACCCGGGCTCGCGTGCAGGCTTTGATTGCGGATGTTGAGCAAAAGCGTGCGCTGCTCGAACAGGCCCAACTGAATCTCGGATACACGAAAATCGTTGCTCCGGTCAGCGGCGAAGTGAATAAGACGGTGGTGGTTGGGATGAACGTTCAAGACGGGCAGCAACTCCTCACGGTGGTGCCTCTCGATGAAGTGTGGGTCACAGCCAATTTTAAAGAGACGCAGCTTAGGCACATGAAAATTGGACAGAGGGCGGAAATCCATGTGGATTCGAGCGGCCGGACTTTAAAAGGGCATGTGGACAGCATTGCGGGAGCAACCGGCCCGCTATTCAGTTTGCTTCCGCCGGAGAATGCCACCGGAAACTACGTGAAAATCGTGCAGAGGATTCCGGTAAAGATCGTCCTCGATCCGGGGGAGAACCGGGATCGCCGGCTCCGACCGGGCATGAACGTGGTGCCGGACGTGTACCTGAAATGATTTTCGTGCAATGAATTCGAAGGCATCTCATGATGAACAGAGGGAGTAAACCGCGCGTCCCTAAAGCCCTTGTCGTTATTGGCGCTGGGCGGCACGGCTAAAAGCCGCGCCCTTCCCAAAACCGTTTGAGATAGCTTTTCGCTGTTTGAATTTCGCTATATGAGTTCCGCTGCGCTCACTATCGACCAAGCCGTTTGGCGGCCCAAGTACAATCCTTGGCTGATTGCTGTTGTCGTGGCGTTGGCAGCCTTCATGGAGGTCCTCGACACCAGCATTGCTAACGTGGCCCTGCCGTATATGGCCGGGAATCTGGGCGCGAGCAACGACCAAAGTACGTGGGTGTTGACTTCTTATTTGGTCTCGAATGCCATCATCCTGCCGATCAGCGGCTGGCTCGCAGGCGCCTTCGGACGGAAGCGCTTTTTCATGGCCTGTTTGGGCGTCTTTACTGTGAGTTCCTTGCTTTGCGGTGTGGCGCCGAATCTCGGATTTCTTCTTTTCTTCCGGGTGCTGCAAGGTATGGGCGGCGGCGGCCTGCAGCCGATGGCTCAGGCCATCCTGGCCGACACTTTTCCACCACAACAGCGAGGCCTGGCGTTCGCGCTCTATGGCATTACGGCCATCATGGCACCCACGATCGGGCCAACCTTAGGCGGTTGGATCACTTTCAACTATTCCTGGCGCTGGATTTTTTTCATCAATCTCCCGGTCGGCTTGGCCACATGGTTTCTGGTGCGGCGCTTTGTCGAAGATCCTCCCTATTTAAGTCGGCTCAAGGCGGCTGGGGTCAAGTTGGACTACATTGGCATCGCTCTCCTTACACTCGGTATCGGGGCATTACAAGTGCTACTCGACAAGGGCCAGGAAGATGATTGGTTCGGGTCGCGCTTCATCACCACTTTAGTCGTGGTCGCGACCGTATGCCTGATCTCGCTGGTGATCTGGGAGTGGCATCAAAAGGCGCCCATCATCGACGTCCGGATGTTCAAGAGCTTTAACTTCGCCAGTTCAAGCCTGATGATGTTCACGCTGGGAATCTTGTTGTTCAGCAGCCTGGTCCTGATGCCGCAGTTCCTCCAGACGCTGGTGGGGTACACCTCGGAACTGGCTGGGCTTGCTCTATCGGCCGGAGGCTTTGTTTTGCTGCTTGAGATGCCCATCATGGGCCAACTCACAACGAAGTTCCAGGCGCGCTACCTGATCGCCTTCGGCTGGCTGGCCCTGTCCATCGCCATGTTCTATTCCACAAAGCGGATTGACTTGCAGATCAGCTTCAGTGCCGCCACGTGGCTGCGCATCACCCAGGTGATTGGTTTGGGATTCCTGTTCGTGCCGATTACGCTGGTGGCCTATGTCGGAATTTCGCCGGAGAAGAACAACTCGGTCGCCGGAATCGTCAATTTCATGCGCAATATGGGAAGC
>JBEKFN010000111.1:0-12914 GCA_050013295.1 Terriglobales bacterium | reverse complement strand
AGGAGCATTCGGTTTGGCCCAGACGCCAGGTACGATCAGCCCTGGCGCGAGCCTTGAACGTTCACAACAACGATTATGGTGGGCGGTGGCGCTTCTCATGTTGTTCACTCCTCTCGGCATCCGAGCCGCGGGCACTGCCTGGGGCGAATGGTCTTCTGCTGACTTGATGAATCCTCACACGCGGGAACAGATCGCAGCCGCATCGGGGAACCATGCGCCTCCGTCTTCCGTTCCTGTCGGGATCGAAAAGCTGTCGAACCTGTGGACGGCGCCGTTCCCCGGCTACGCGCCGAGGTTTATCAGAAGTCCGGTGCTTGGGTACTTGCTCTCGGCAATGTTTGCGGTGGGCTTTCTTGTCTTGGCTTCGCTACTCGCGAGAGCGGTTGGCAGAAAATGGCAAGGGGGGAGCCTGCGGTCATGAGCCGACATTCTTTCCTCGAATCGACGCTTCAAGGCTTCACCCGAGCGGTTTCGAAAGCTCTCCAATCGGAACATGCCGCAACCCAACCGGGACTGATGCAGCAACTTGATCCTCGCGTCCGGGTCATCGGAATCCTCGCTCTGGTTATTTCGGTGATTATCTGTCGACAGCTTGAGGCCATCGCAGCCATTTTGCTCGTCGCAATTGCAATCGCGGTCGCTTCCAGAGTTAGCCTTGCATCACTCGCTAAACGAGTCTGGCTTGTGGTTCTAGGCTTCACGGGCGTGATCGCACTGCCCGCCTTATTTATTACCCCCGGAGAGCCACTATTCACTGCGCCGGCACTGCACCTTTCCATCTCCGTCCAAGGGCTGCGCACGGCGGTGTTGCTAGTCCTGCGGGTGGAAACAGCGGCTACACTAACCACAGTGCTGGTGCTTTCGACCGCCTGGACTCACATCTTGAAGGCCCTCCGTTCGCTGCACCTTCCTGCCGAGATCGTCACCATGCTGGCAATGACGCACCGCTACGTGTTCTTACTGATCGAAACGGCCAACCAAATGTTCGAGTCGAGGAAGAGCCGAACCGTCGGTGTACTGAGCGGTTCTGAGCGGCGCAAAACGGCGGCTCGAACCGCCGGAGTGCTACTGAGCAAGAGCATCGAACTCAGCCAAGAGGTGTACCTGGCCATGTTGTCCCGGGGCTTTCGGGGAGAGGTTCGTCTCTTGACCGACTTCCGCCTGAAACCCCGCGATTACGTCGGCCTGACTGCCTTCCTCTTTACTGGCTGCTTAACTGTGTGGATGGGGAGGTAAGCAAGAATTGGCTTCAACTTTCGAAGTGCAAAACATTAGCTTCTCTTACGAAGCGATCCCGGCGATCTGTGGACTCACTCTCCACATCGGAGAAGGTGATCGGGTTGCGCTGCTTGGCGCCAATGGCTCCGGCAAGTCCACGCTGTTGCGAATTTTGGATGCGCTCTATTTTCCGTCGGCGGGCACTGTCACATTCAAGGGGAACGCGCTCACCGAAAAGCACCTGCAGCAAGAGGAATTCTCTCTGAATTTTCGCCGGCGCGTCGCCCTAGTCTTTCCGAATCCGGATGTCCAACTGTTTAATCCCACTGTATTCGACGAGATCGCCTACGGTCCTTTGCAGATGCAATGGAGCAAGGAAGACGTGATACGGCGAGTTAATGAGACGCTTGAATTTATGTCAATTTCGCACCTGAAGGACCGCCCGCCCTACCGCCTCTCTGGAGGCGAGAAAAAACGGGTCGCCTTGGCTTCCGTCCTAGTCCTCGACCCCGAGGTCCTGCTGCTCGATGAGCCAACAGCGACCCTCGATCCGAAGAGCCAGAGCCAGGTCGTGGACCTAATTCAACAGTGGAAAGGCACGGCCAGGACCGTGATCACAGCGACTCATCAGTTGGAGATTGTCGAAGACATTGCTGATCGTGTTTTCGTGCTTGAGGCAGGCACCGTAATTGCCGAAGGGACTCCATCGGAGATTCTCTCAAACACTGACTTGCTTCTGAGGGCAAACCTCATTCACGCCCATCGTCATTCCCACGGCGGCGTCGTGCACTCACATCCTCACCTTCACGGGCATTCTCGCCATGAACACGAGCACGAAACCCGAAACCCGCAGATCGGAGACTTAAGATGAACTCCGAAACCAGAACAAAGCGATTGGTCCTATTCGGAAGCATCGCGCCGAAGTTGCATGCCTTCCACATGATATGCGGTTCATGGAAGCGGAGTTCGAACGGTTGGACGTGCACCATGACGGAGAACTGGACGTCAAAGAATTTAATGCAATCGCGAATGAGATCGCATTCATTTGTCGGCAAGTGACCTCGTAGGAATGGCGACTTGCTTGACACGGTCCTGCGGACACGTCGCCTCGCGGCCTTTGCCCCGCCAGGTAGCGAGTCACTTTCCGTCTCTGTGCTATCCTAGTTGGCTAGGGTAGTGGCACCAGTTTGGAGTTGGGTGTTTCCGGTCGAAGACCTGGGCATTTCGAATGGAGCTTTTTCTCAATCTCTGTTGGCTTTCTCTGCTCGTGCCCGCCTATCTGCTGTGGCGGAATCGAAGTGCTTCGGCCGGTTCGGATAGTTCAGCAAGAAGTCCAGCAAAAAGTCCGGCGGCGCGCCCGCTCGTGTTCCTCAGCGCTCTTGGCTGCGCATTTGTTTTGCTTTTCCCGGTAATCTCGGCTACCGACGACCTGCACGCCATGCGTGCCGAGATGGAAGAGTGCTCGCCCGGCAAGCGCGGCGTCTGCCAGGCTGCGGGGGAAAAGGCATCTGCCGAGCAACGCAGCTGGCAAAATCTGCCCGCCGTTATCGCAACCACGGCCTCGCTCGGACTCACCAGCGAGGGCCGGCAGGAACTTTTCACTCGTCCTGTTTCCGTACCGGTGGCTCCGTCGATTCTCCACGCCAGCCGTGCTCCTCCTTGTTCCCGCCTCGCGTAACTCGCCGAATCTCCGCTTCCTTGCATGCGAAAATTGACGGCGATTTCCCTCATTCTTACGAAATTCTTACGGGGGAACCCACATACTCATAAGAGCCCCGTCAATTAGATGGCGGACGCTCCACAGAGACGGTAACCTACATCTCAACTAAGCCTTCGGAAAATCCGAGAGGTTCTGACGGAGTTACTGGATGCGCAGAAAGGTCCAGCGACATTACTGGCTTCTTCTGGTTCTAACGCTAGGAGCTGCTCCGGTTTCGTCCGCACAGCAGCCAGCCCAGCCGCCGGCCCCGCCACGCGCCCAAAGCTGGACCTGGGAGAACGTGAAAGATCGTTTTGAGCAGAACAACCCCACTCTGCTGGCGGCCAAGCTGAACATCGATGAATCAAAGGCACAGGAGATCACTGCTTTTTTGCGCCCTAATCCGCAATTCGGTCTGCTGGCTGACGGGACCCAAATCGCTCCTCACGACGGAGTCTGGCGGCCGTTCGCTGGTACTTTTGAGTCGCCCAGCATTAGCTATCTGCACGAACGGCGGCACAAGCGAGAGTTGCGCTTGGAGAGCGCAAAAAAGGGGACTCTGATCGCCGAGTCGAGTCATGCCGACTTGGAGAGAACTCTGCTCTTCAGCTTGCGCGGCGCATTTGTCTCAACGCTGCAGGCGAAAGCCGTGCTGCAGTTGGCCAAAGACAACCTTGCCTACTACGACCACGTGCTCGATATCAGTAGAACTCGCTTCAATGCCGGCGATATTGCGCAAATCGATCTCGACCGATTGGAACTGCAGCGCGTGCAGTATGAATCCGATTTGCAAACCGCCGAGGAGAACCTGGAAACCGCGAAGATTCAACTCCTAACGCTGCTGAACTCGCGAATGCCCCTCGGTCAGTTTGACGTAACCGGGCCCTACGATTTCAGCGACCAACTCCTGCCTCGCGCTGAGTTCCGGAAGATCGCGATGGACACGCGGCCGGATTTGAAGGCAGCCGTCGAAGCCGTGGACAAGGCCCAAACCGACCACAAGCTCGCGGTGGCCAACGGCTCAACCGATCCGACCTTGAACGCCTGGTATACGCACAACTCATCCACCAATAATCCCTTTGCCATAAATACGGTGGGCGTCAGTGTAAGCATCCCTCTGCGCATTTTCGACCGCAACCAGGGAGAGAAGCTGCGCACGCAGCTCGATATCACGCGCAATGAAAGATTGCGCGACGCGGCCGAGGCACAGGTGCTCAGCGATGTAGATTCCAGCTACGCCACGCTCGAAAGCAATCTGGTTCTGCTGCGCCCTTACAAGGCCAAGTACCTGCAAATGTCTGTCCGGGTGCGGGACACGATTTTCTTTTCCTATCAACACGGCGGGAGCTCGTTGCTGGATTACTTGAACGCACAGGCGGACTACCGCAGCGTGCAGTTGAATTACGTAAACCTGGTTGGCTCGTACCTGACGGCCGTAGCCCAGGTGAATATGGCCGTAGGCCGGGAGGTGATCCAATGACATACACGATTCGTCGCCGCGGGGCCATTTCCGTCTTTTCGCTGCTTGCGGGCATCTTTTTTCTTGCCGTTGCTCTATCCCTCGCCGGCTGCGGCGAAACTAAAGCAGACCCGAAGGCGGAGGCCCCGCCTCCAGCTAAGGTCGAACCTGACTTGGATGCGAGCAACTTCAAAGTGGATCACCCCGATCTGTTTCCATTGGTGACGGCGGTTGAGCATAAAGCGGCGCCCGCCCTGAATGTCACTGGCGTTGTGCAGCCCGACATAGCGCGCGCTGTGCCGGTGATCTCGTTAGCCGCAGGACGAGTCGTAGAGATTAAGGCCAGGCTCGGCGATGTGGTGAAGAAGGGCCAGTTGCTGCTGAGAGTCCGGAGCAACGACGTATCCGGGGCTTACCAGATGTATTTGAAGGCCGTGAACGATGAGCGGTTGGCGCGACAGCAGCTCGAAAGAGAGCAGATTCTTTACGAGAAGGGCGCTATCGCCAAAAGCGCTCTCGAACAAGCCGAAGACACTGCACAGGATGCCAAGGTCGATCTGGATACGGCTGCCGAACAGTTACGCCTTCTCGGCGTGGACAAGGACCATCCTTCAGGGATTGTCGACGTTACCGCGCCCATATCGGGTGTCATCACGGACCAACAGGTTACCAACGCAGCCGGCGTGCAGGGTCTTTCTGGCCCCAACCCATTCACCATTTCTGATTTGTCCTACGTCTGGATCATCTGTGACGTTTACGAAAATGATCTCGACGCCGTGCACATCGGTCAGTACGCGGATATCCGGCTGAACGCCTATCCCAACCAGGTCTTGAAAGGCCGAATCGATAACATCCTGCCGGTTCTCGATCCCAACCTCCGCACAGCGAAGGTTCGGCTCGAAGTCGCCAACCCCGGAATGATGCGCGTAGGAATGTTCGTTACTGCGACCTTCTACGGCAAACAACCCGAAACCCGGGCTGCAGTTCCCGCTACCGCCATTCTGCACTTGCACGATCGCGAGTGGGTTTACACACCGGTAAGCGCCGGGCATTTCAAACGCCTGGAAGTGGTCACGGGAAACATGCTTCCGGGCAACCTGCAGGAGGTTGTTTCAGGGATCAAACCGGGAGATCAAGTGGTTTCGAATGCACTTCCGCTGCAAAACACTTTGGAGCAATAAATGGGAGCAATGAATGATTCGCCGAGTCGTTGATTTTGCTCTCGACAACCGCCTGCTCGTCCTGGGTTTCGCCCTGCTGCTTTTCGCCGGGGGAATCGTTTCGTTCGAGCGGCTACCCATTGAGGCCTATCCCGACGTAGCCGACAATTACGTGGAGATCATTACGCAATGGCCGGGAATTTCGGCGGAACAGATCGAACAGCAAGTCACGATTCCCCTCGAAGTCGTCATGAATGGCATCCCGCAGGTCGTGCATCTGCGCTCGTTCTCATTGTTCGGACTCTCCGACCTGAAGCTGATCTTCGAAGATGGTTCGGACAATGCCTGGAACCGGGAACGGGTTCTGGAGCGGCTGGCCCAGGTTACGCTGCCGCCGGGGGTGGTGCCGCAAATGGGCACGGACTGGAGCCCGGTCGGCCAGATCTATTTCTTTACCTTGCACAGCACCAATCCCGCGTACGACCCCATGGAGCTGAAATCCATTGAGGACTGGGTCGTGGAAAAGAACCTTAAAGCGGTGCCAAACATTGTCGATGTGGCCAGCTTCGGCGGCCCGACCCGCGAATACCAGGTTCGCGTTGATCCAAACAAGCTCGTCGCCTACGGCCTGAGCCTGGCCCAGGTCGAGCAGCAGCTCACCAATAACAACATCAACGCCGGCGGAAGCTTCATTCAGGAAGGTTTGCAGCAGATCAACGTGCGCTCCGTCGGTTTGGTCGACCGTGCTCAGGACATCGAACGCACGGTGATCGTGACCAGGAATGGCACACCGCTTCGGGTGAGGGACATTGCGGTCGTTTCACAAGGTCCAAAGATTCGACTCGGCCAGTTTGCCAGAGCCATTCATCACGAGGACGGAAAGATCGTCGACAACGACGATGTCGTGTCGGGCATCGTGCTGTTGCGGAAAGGAGCAACCGCCGAGACGGCGCTCGAGGGCATCCACCAAAGAGTGGAAGAACTCAACCAGCACATCTTGCCTCCGGGAGTGAAGATCGTTCCTTTCCTCGATCGCAGTAAGCTGGTTCACTACACGTCCCACACGGTCCTTCACAATCTCACCGAAGGTATGATCCTGGTATCGATCGTTCTACTTCTATTTCTGGGCAATGTTCGAGGCGCGCTCATCGTCGCCGCAACCATTCCGTTTGCTCTCCTATTTGCGGCCATTTGTCTGGACTTGAGTCAAGTTCCTGCCAATCTGCTGTCCATTGGCGCATTGGACTTCGGTGTGATCGTGGAAGGCGCCATCGTGTTGATCGAGAACATTGTGCGCCATTTAAGCCATGCCGATGGGGTCAAGACCACGACCGAACAAATTAGTTTTGCCTCGCATGAAGTACAGCGCCCGGTGTTCTATGCCATCGTTATCACCATCACTGCTTTCTTGCCGATCTTTACGCTGCAGCGTGTCGAAGGCAGGCTTTTCCACCCCATGGCTTGGACCGTAGCCTTCGCGCTGCTGGGGGCGTTGCTGTTCTCGATCCTGGTCGCACCCGTACTCGCCAGTTTTGCGTTCGCGAAGGGGGCACACGAATGGCGCAACCCAGTCATGACCTACGTGACCGAACAATATCGCGATGCCCTCCGCTGGGCTATTCGCCATCGTGTGATCACAGTTGGTGTGTGCGTGCTTCTGGTGGTCTTTGGAAATTTTCTCGCCTTCAGCGGCATCATCGGTTCCGAATTCTTGCCGCATCTAGATGAAGGCGCGCTCTGGGTTCGCGGTACGCTGGCGCCCAGCACTGGCCCGGACGAGGGTATCCGGGTCGCGAACCAGGCGCGAATCGTGCTGTGCTCCTTTCCTGAAGTACCGCAATGCACCAGCCAGGTGGGCCGTCCTGACGATGGAACGGATAACACCGGCTTCTTTAATACCGAGTTCTTCGTCGACCTTAAGCCGAAAGAACACTGGCGCCCTGTCTTCCATGAGAACAAAGACGAATTGATCGCCGCCATGAATCGTGAACTCAACAAAATTCCCGGCGTTGTCTGGGGCTTTTCCCAGCCCATCGAAGACAACATGGAAGAGGCTGTGAGTGGAGTGAAAGGCGCGTTGGCCACGAAGATCTATGGCGACGATTTGAAAGTTTTGGAAGAGAAAAGCGACGAGATCGTCAGCATCATGAGCCGGATCCATGGCGTTGAAGATCTTGGAGTTTTCCGCGTGCTCGGCCAGCCCAATCTGAACGTGACGGTAGACCGCGATGCGGCCGCCCGTTACCAGATCAACGTCGCCGACGTGCAGGATGCCGTGCAAACCGCGGTTGGGGGAAGCGCGCTCACCCAGGTTCTCAAAGGCGAAGCGCGCTACGATCTCACGTTGCGTTATCTCCCAAAATACCGCGATACCAAGGAAGCGATCGAGAGTATTCGTCTCCTGTCGCCCTCTGGAGAACGAGTATCGCTGGCGCAGCTCTGCAAGATCAGCGAAACCGATGGCGCGTCAGAAGTCTATCGCGAAGGCAATCGGCGTTATGTCGCAATCAAGTACAGCGTCCGCGGCCGCGACCTCGGCAGTACGGTCGAAGAGGCAATCAAGAAGGTGAACCAACAGGTCAAACTGCCCAACGGATACAGCATCGATTGGGAAGGGGAATACGCAAGCCAGAAGCGAGCCAACCAGCGCCTGCTGATCGTGCTCCCCATCACCATCCTCATCATCTTCGTCATCCTGTACACGATGTTCAAGTCTTACAAATGGGCGCTATTGATTATGGCGACTGTTGCCATCGCACCTATAGGAGGTCTGCTGGCTCTCTTGATCACCGGCACCAATTTCAGCGTCTCTTCCGGCGTCGGCTTCCTGGCGCTGTTCGGCGTGTCGGTGCAGACTGGAGTCATCATGCTGGAGTACACCAATCAGCTTCGAGCACGGCGGTATAGCGTGGAGGAAGCTGCAGTTGAAGGAGCAGTGTTGAGACTGCGACCCATCATGATGACCATGCTGGTGGCAACTCTGGGACTGCTGCCCGCCGCTCTCTCCCACGCCATTGGTTCTGACTCCCAGCGTCCGTTTGCCATCGTCATCGTGGGCGGCTTGATCGCCGACTTGGTGATGAGCATCTTCCTGCTGCCAACCTTATACGTGTGGATCGCGGGCGAAACCGACGTGCTGCCCGAGGCGGAAGAAGGGTTCGAGGTGGGCGAGCACGTGGATTAACTGCCCGGGCGGATGAATTAAGATTTGTCGTCCCGACCCTAAACGCAGCCGAAGGGAAAGGACCTGCTGGCGGCGGGCAGAGTTGGAAAACCAAGGTTCTATACCGGTGTCATGGTTAGGTAGAAGGCCAAGAATAGCCACCCTGATCGGTCAATGGCATAAACAAGACTCCTCGTTTGGCGTCGAGCCGAAAAACTAACTGTCATAGAATCAATAACTTAACATTTCAGAAATGTTCCACGTGGAACACTTCTACGTTTTGCAAGGCAGATTACGCGCCTCGTCAAGAACGCAGCGCCGGATCGTATATCCTGGGGGGTATAAGTTGATTCCGCTGGGGGCGGTGGCGAGACAAAATCAAACTTCCGCTTGAGGAGAACCAGCGCCGATGGCTTTGACGTGATTACCCGGTGCACCGGGGACTGCCTCAAAACATCTCACTTCTTGTGATCATCCACAGCGCAGCCTGCTTCGACAGGCGTTGGGTCGGGCATGTCAAACTGCATGACAACTGGTAATCCACGATCATCATCCGCAGTTATTTCAACGGTATGTGCGCGAAGCATTTTCTTCAGCGAACCTGCAGGGATGGAGGCAGAAGTCTTCTCCGTTCCCGCCGACCATTTTTCTAGCTCTTCTTTAGCATTGTCCATGCGATAGCGCACTGAAACCTTTGGGTAGTAGGACGTTCCATGAATTTCTTCAGGTTCAATATAGACGATCTTCAGGGTGGTACCGACGAGAAGATTCCCGGCCATAAGCCTGCCCTTGGGCCGGCGAGATCCCTTGCCGGAGACGCAGTCCAGCACGAAAGAGGGACGATTAGGGACGTCACCCTGTGGCGATTTAAGGAATTTGCCCTGCCAAGGTGAATCGAGTGTAGGTCGTTGCACTCACGGCATCTGTCTTTTGCGATTGCCGCCACACCGAGGGCTCTTGCGGCGCCGTCGTTGAGAATCCGAATGATGCCAACGCGAGTGCCACAAGCAAAACCAGTGGGGTTGGTTTCATCGTTTCGTGTCCTTGTTAGCCTTCCGCGGAATCCGCACCCTGGGCCGAGAGATTGTTCCGAGTACAAACGCATCCGTCGCGGAGCCCCGTAGTAGCCGAGAACCCTGGCAACAGCAACCCCCGACTCAAACGGGGTCTCGAGAAACGGGCCGCCGCGGGTGTAGTAAGCTCTGCTTTGGCTGTCAGGCGGGAGTGTAAGATTCCCGGCGGCTCGGTCATGGAGGGAAGAGATGCGACGTTGGATGCTAGGTTCATGTATCGCGCTTGCGCTGCCCTGCTTGGCATTCGCACAGCAACCCGCGGCGGCTAAGACTGGCGAGAGCCGGCCATCCAGCAGCGTCTCCGCCGACTCGGGGCTGAAGGATATGTTCGAATCGAAGATCAAAGTCGAATGGGAAGCACTGAAGAACAAGGACAAGAAAGGCTACGCTGAATTGCTAGCGGACGACTATCAGGGGGTCGAAGTCGATGGCCGGGGCGAGCGGAATAAGACTCAAGCCGTCAACGAACTGGCAGACCAGAATGTCTACAACTATACGCTGTGGGGATACAAGCTGATTCCGCTGGGGCCGGATGCCGCCCTGGTCATCTACGAAAGCACCATTCAGTTCCCGCCCAAGGCGCAAATACACTACTCGCGCGTGTACATCAGTGAACTCTGGGTGAAGCGCGCCGGGCAATGGAAGGAACTGCACTATCAGGAAACTCGCGTCAAGTAGTGCTCTCTCTCTGCCCCACAGATTAAATGCAACCGACGCAATAGTGTTGCCATCCCATTCTAGGAGAGGAGAAATCTCCATGAAAAAGATGTGGCTCGCTCTGCTGCTTTCGGGCAGTTTTCTTCTGGCACAAAACAGCAATCCCAGCAACACGAGCCAGCAGAACTCGAAAGATTCCAAAGGACAGGTAACCGTACAAGGCTGCGTCAGCAGAGCCAGCGGCGATTACATCCTGATGAAGCAGGACCCGGGCATGACCTACGAACTGCAGGCTACGGGCAAAATAAGGCTCCGCAAGTACCTAGGACAACGAGTGGAAGTAACCGGGAAGGAGTCACCGTCGATGATGACCAGCTCCGACGCTATGACAAAGACGGGCGCTCCCTCCTCGGTGACGTTAACCATCACCTCGATCAAGACCATCGAGAAGGAGTGCTCGGTGCGCTGAGTCTCTCAGCAGTAGGTTTTCGCAGAGGTTCGCTTTGATTCAGATACGGCCTTAGTCGCAGTCGGGCGGCATGGCCATGATCGCGGTTTCGGAGTCACATGGCTTCTTTTTCTTGGCTGGCTCCAGTGGGGACGGGCGGTCATAGCGAAGAATCCACAAGCCTTCGTTGTTGGTGAGGTAGATCAAGCCGTGGCCGCCGTCTGGAAGAAGGCTGGTGACTTTCTTGAAGGTCTCCAGCGTCTTCGGATTGCGCGGATCGCTCAAGTCGAGCACGCGAACGGTTTCGGTGGGACGGTTGCTGCTGGTCAGAGTCGTCGGCGTTTTCTCCGGAGCTTCCGACGATCATGAAGCCTTGCTTCCCTGCCTGTTGAACGTACAAGTAATGTTTCCCGTTTTCCTTCTGCAGCAACATTTGACTTCCGGTCGCTTGCGGCAAAGGCAAGTGGGCGATCACGGTTGCAGGGACGTCTGTGGGTTTTGGCGTGGGCTGCTCGCCTGCGCTTGCCCTCGCGATCAGAATCGAACAGACGAGTACACAACTCTGCAGCACTGCTCTACGAAAGGTTCCCATAATAAGTCACTTCACCCACCTGCAGGGCGAACTATACCACGTTTGCTCGCCCTGTATCCTGCATTGGCGCTCACTGTTCACCCAGCGCCCCGAGTCCCTCGGACGAATCCGTGACCACTGGGGCCGTGCTGGCCTCGGTCTCACTGTTGAGCGTAGACACCAACGCAGCCGTTGCTGCTCTGCGTGGTGCAGATTCCGCCAGTCTGCAACGGCACAAAAACATGATTATTGCTGGGATCGACAGCTACGCTGTGTGAATTGCTATTGGTCGTCACGTTTTCCAGCCAGAGGTTGCTTACGGCATCAATGACACCCAAGACCGGGCCGTTTGGCATATCTCTCGCCGCCAGGTAGTACTTGTGGTCGCCGGGGTTGTACCAGGTCTCGTCAACGCCGCCGACATTGGTGATTTCCACGCAGTTGCTACTCGGCGCTGTGCAGCTGATGGTGTTGCCCGGCGAGAAATCAATCACGTATTCATTGGTGGGGAATGCCTCGCCATCATGGTCCGCGCAGCCCACGAGGAAGTTGTTACCCGGGCCCTTAACGATGCTCGTCGGCATGCAATTCGGCATCACGTAGCTGTTGACCACGACCGGCCCACAGGAGACCCCGCCGCAGGTAGTGTCCGTGAGCTGGGGATCGATTTCATCGATGCTTCCAATGCTGGTGATGCCGATGGAATTCTCATTCGCCAGCAGCAAGTGACCGGTGGTGGGATTCCAAGCCATGCCTCCCAAACCCGCCGGCGCTATGGCACCGGCGCAATTGCCACTAGGCGCGGTTTGGCTACAAAAAGTCCCCGCTATGTGATCGGAGAGAGGGCCTTGGTCGAGTAGAGGGCCGTGGTGGCATGGGATGCTGTACTTCACGCCACTGGGTGTTGTGCCTACGCCCGGGACCAGCGAGTTTACCGATCCTGAAACGCCTCCGAAGGTCTGCGGATTGGATGGATCGGGGCACGGGAACGTGCCCCCAACGGTGTCAACCTGAACGGGCGGGTTATTAAGTCCGAGTCCTCCGGAAGCCGCTCCTCCTGCACCGTCGTAGTAGATCTGGCCAAGGATACAACTGGGCGGGTTGAAATGAGCAGCCGGATCTTGCGGCACCCAAGTCTGATTCGATCCCTGGAACGGATAGTTAACTCCATAGTCGGCGGGACCGAACCCAGCTTGCCAGGGGCCATAAGCGAGCCCCGCATCGATCGGCAGGCAGTGCTGTGTCGTGATATTCGCCATATTGATAAACGTTACGAACGGCAACCCTGGATCGCCGTTGATAATCGCGAGAACCTGATGCGTGGCGTCGTATGCCATTTCGTCGGCGCGGTCATCTCCGCAATCGGCAGCGGAGCCTGCTTCACCGTTCCAGGAAGCGACGCAGGGAGCGATGCCCAGCGGACCGTCATAGTCAGCCGAAACGCCGGTAGGTATGGCCGCCACCAC
>JBEKFN010000110.1:0-11392 GCA_050013295.1 Terriglobales bacterium | reverse complement strand
TCGAACACGTAGATCGCCGCCCACAGGGTTCCGTTTTCCACTCCCTCTGGAGCCATCGTTGCCTCGCTGCCATCGTTGACGATACGCAAGGTTCCATCCGGAGCACCGGAGGTATTTGCATTGGAATAGTAGGTGACGAAATAGACGCTGCCGTCACCTATTGGGGTTCCTGTTGGTAGATATTGAGCGAAAGCATTTCCCCCCAGCATCAGGGTGATTGCCAGTATCGGAAGTAGCAACAATCCTAGCTTTTTCATTGTTTTGGAGCCTCCATTGTTTGTTTTGTGTGGCGCTCGGCGCTAGGGGAGGAGGGTCAGCTATCGGCGCTGACGAAACTCTCAACCTTTTGTGAGTTCTTTACAAGTCCCCGCATGGCTTAGCCAAAATTACTAACTTACGGAAACTACTGCTTATGGATAGTTCCAATCTAACCCGGCACATAAGGCAGAGTAACTTTGCCGGAGGCCCCGCTCGGTTGTTAGAAACACCTGATAAACGCGAGGCACAAAGGTGGTGTGGAGGCGATCCAAGGCCGCCGATCTGGTGGCGTTTGCTTAGTGACCTTCCTGTTGCTGGATGACCCGCTTTCATCATAGGAGCCACGCTGGCTGGCATTCGCGCGTCAAACGGGTCCCTTTACCTCGACAAGAGCGGAGCTAAGAACTGCGAACGATTAACTTAGGCGAAAAGGACTCTGTCTTTCACAGTCGATGGATCGCGAAATATTGTCTCGCCTTATCGCCACGCGCTCTGGCGATGACTGGGCAGCACAGGAGAAAACCGACGAGCACCAAGGTTTCGATCGCAGAGAGGAACAAAAAAAGAGTAACAAAACACGCATACCAAAGAACGGGATAAGTTCTATGCGGCAGGAAGCACTTACTTGCCAGAGGCGGTGCTCGCGGCCTGCGACATGGCCCTCAACTGGATCAGGCCGACTCCCAAGCCTCCGACAGCGCCAGCAAGCAGCCCCAGCAGCACCAGGGCGGGCAGGCTCTCAAGAAGTGCATTTTTCTTCTTCACTACTTTCGCCATTCTGTGTTCTCCAGTCGGAATTTGTCGCTGTAGTCATTTTAGCATTCGCGCTTCCATTCCCAGACCTAGGAAAGGGCCGCAAGAGGTTGCGGCAGCAAGAGATACCGGGTGACGGACCGCTCGCAAGGACGATTGTGCAGAGTTTTTCACCTAAAGGGAAGCTTGTGGCCGCAGTGGAACCGTGAGGCCCTAGTGGAGTTTCGTAGCAAGACAAGAGACCGCCCTCCTCGACGAAAGCCCCCTGCCACCCCTTCTGCCCCCCGATGATTGCTACCCTATGATACAAAAGATCATTCGAGGTGCATTCATGACAGAACCAACTTACGAAGAATTAAGAGCTCGCCTTGCCGATCTGGAAAAGCAAGTGGAAACGAAAAAGCGAAGCGGCGCCATAGAGTTTCGCGTGAGCGAGAAGGGCGGCGTCAGCGTGTACGGACTCGGCCGCTTTCCGGTGACGCTCTACTACGAACAGTGGACGAAGCTGCTCGACGCTGTCCCCGACCTTAAGGCTTTCATTGAAGAAAATAAGAGCAAGCTGAAACTGAAGCAGGGCTAGCACTGCTCTCTTTCAGGCGGCAACAACGCGGAAAAATTGACAACACGTGTAATACGTGCTACACGTAAGATACGTGATCGAAGGGATATGTCCAAGCAAAACGTGACCATAAGCCTAACCCGGCAGACGCTCCAAAAGGTGAAGGTTCTCGCCGCCCGCCGGGCTACCTCCATCAGTGGTCTGCTGGCTAAGCAAGTTGAGATCCTTGTGGGGGAAGAAGAAGCATACGCGCGCGCGCAGCGACAGGCCATGACGCTGCTCGATCAGGGGTTTCATATGGGCGGCGTGATTCGAGCCAGTCGAGACCAATGGCATGAGCGATAGGGTCTTTGTCGACACCAACATTTTGATTTACGCTCATGACGCCGATGCGAAATCAAAGCATACCGTCGCTAAGAGGGTCCTCGGCGAACTTTGGCGCCAGCGAACCGGCGTCCTCAGCATGCAGGTGCTGCAGGAATTCTATGTCAACGTGACCCGCAAGATTAAGATTCCGCTCCCCAAGGATGTGGCGCGCACGGTCGTAAACAGCTATGCTGTCTGGTGCGTCGAAATCACTCCGGCTGAAATTTCATCGGCGTTTCGAATCGAAGACGAATCCCGCATCGCATTTTGGGATGCCCTCATAGTTGCGTCCGCGGCCAAATGCGGAGCAGCTAGGATCCTCTCCGAGAATCTGAATGCGGGACAGACGATCGCGGGCGTACGGATTGAAAACCCATTCGGTGGGTAAAATGGTGCGCCCGGAGAGAATCGAACTTGAGCCGTCTTGCGGGCGTGAGCGAAGCGGGAGCCCGCAGGCGAAATCCCGAGCAGAGCGAGGGATCTGGGGGAACAGCAAAGTGTCGGAGGAAAAGATGGTGCGCCCGGAGAGAATCGAACTCCCAACCTCTTGGTTCGTAGCCAAGCACTCTATCCAATTGAGCTACGGGCGCATCGTGGAGAAATTGCGTCTCTGAATTATAGCGGAAACACAATCGCTTCGCCCAACCCGATCGCGCTCTCCGTTACCGTCCTTCAGTTCTTCGACCACGGAGGCACCACGCCCGCCATGCGCGCATAAGCGATCAATTGACCCATGTGCTCGTTGGCATGAACGATGATCCGGAGATACATCCCATCCACCGTTGCATCTCTGTCCAAGATGTGGACTTTACGTTCAAGGTCGCTGGGTTTTGCAGCCAAATGCGCGTCTCTGACTGCGTCCAGCGAACGTTTCAGCCAGCCGATCACTTCGGCCTTGGACGTTACCGTTTTTCCCGCATCTTCCCGGAGGTCCGCAGGCATCTTGGGGGCCGATCACGCTCAACAGATAAAAATTGGCCATCACGATGTGCATGTACACTTCGCTGGTGGACCGGACTCCTGGCGCAGGGCGCCATGCGAATTTTTCCGCTGGCGTCGCCTCCGCCAGTGCGATCAACTGTTGCGAAACATGCTTCCACTCGCCGTCGTATCCCTGCCAGAGTCCCTCCGGATAGGTCTCGGCGAACAACACCGGCGCGCTACTCAGCAAGAGCCACAGCAACAATGCCTTCGCGGTGCGAGTTTTCACGATGAAAACCTCCTCTGGGTTAATGATGAATGACTCCAATTCAATGCCCCAAAAATCTGCACAGCAAAACTCGGACGCCTTGCCCTAATCGGTGGTCGTCTGACGACTGGTCAGCGCAGAGCCGAGTTCGACTCAGATGGCAGCGATCTATTGTCGATATTTGTAATTTTGAGTAAAAGTTTCCCCCCCCGCGCAAAACCTACCCGCCCCGGCGTTCTATATATGCATGTTGACAAGATGTTAGAAATGGCATCCGACATGCTCCTCCTGTAGCAGACGAAGTGGCGCGCAACGGGGGCATTTGGGAAAATACTTCGGCCAGAGGTCTTTCCGAATGCCCCTTTGCAACTCCGTTTGTCGCTACGTTTGTGGCTAAAGGTGCATTCCGCCCGGTTCGCCGGCTTCCCTCCATGGGATCCTCCCCTAATACCGGGAAGCGGGCGGAGTGCAGTTTTGCTCCTTCGCACCTCCCACCAGAAGCTCTCAGGCGAGAGCCAGTTGCTCTTGCACGTCGATGCCAGCCTCACGCAGCAACTTAGCTACCGCGTCGCCCTTCAATCGCGAGGCGTCGAACAGCACGCGCACCGTCCGTTTTTTCTCGTTGAACTGGATGCGCTGTATTCCGTAAACCTCGCGGACACTGTCAATGGCCCGCAACTCCGCTTCTCCAGGCTGAGTATGATAGCGAAACGTGACTTCCAGGTACGTCATGTCATTTCTCCCAACAAGGAATAAGGTTCGAGGACTGCTCTGGTGAATCTAATATGAGTATCTAATAAGCGAAAGATTCCGCCAAGCGCGATCTGAAGCGCTCGTGTAGGGACGGCCGCCCTCGGCCGTCCAAGCCGAGCGCAGCTCGGCGGTCGTTAGCAGTCACGGTACTCTGGATTCTTTTTGGACTTCTGACAGCTAGACTATGGACCACCTCGACCCCGTCGACATACCGAACGCCCCGTCGTCCTCCGCCAAGGCGCAAGAAAAGGACCCAGTCTGCGGGATGGATGTGAATCCAGCAACGGCTCGATTCAAAACTGTGCACAACGGCAAAGAGTATTTCTTCTGCTGCGCCGGTTGCCAAGCGAAGTTCCAGGCAAATCCCGAGAAGATTCTGTCAACGCCGCCCAAGCCGATGACGATGGGATCGGGGCTGGTGTCCATCGTCGGTCCGGCTGCTGCTGCAAAAACTGGTGTGCCCAACACGAGCACGCCGGGGACGCGCGAGGACGCCCGTCGCTCCACGGCTACGGCTCCTGTTTCTAAGCTGGCAGGCGGGTCCGCAAAAGACACGCGAGTCTACGTTTGTCCGATGTGCCCCGAGGTGCGGCAGATCGGGCCGGGACCCTGTCCCAAGTGTGGAATGGCGCTCGATCCCGAATCGCCAGCTCTCCCCGCGAGCAAGACCGAATACACCTGCCCCATGCATCCGGAAATCGTGCGAGCCGAGGCCGGGAGTTGCCCGATCTGCGGCATGGCTCTGGAGCCGCGCACGGTGACCGTCGAAGAAGCGAATCCCGAGCTGCGCGACATGACCCGCCGGTTTTGGATCAGCCTGGCGCTAACCGTGCCACTGCTCGCGATTGCTATGGGCAGCATGTTGTGGCCACACGCGCTCATGGGCGGAGGCATCGACGTCGACCGAGGCGGCCGGCTAGTACTACCGCCGTGGAGCTTGATACTCCCGTGGCTGGAGCTCATTCTGGCAACCCCGGTTGTGCTGTGGGCCGGCTGGCCGTTCTTCCAACGCGGATGGGCGTCGCTGGCCAACCGCAGCACCAACATGTTCACGTTGATCGCCATGGGCACGGGCGTCGCGTACCTCTTCAGCGTGGTCGCAACCCTATTTCCGCAAATCTTTCCCGCGTCCTTCCGCAGCATGGGCGACCGCCCCGACGTTTACTTCGAAGCGGCAGCGGCGATCGTCACCCTGGTGTTGCTGGGTCAGGTGCTGGAACTACGCGCCCGTAGCCAGACGTCGAGCGCAATCCGGGCACTGCTCGATCTAAGCCCGAAGATGGCACGCGTGATGACGACGAGCGCTGACGGCAGAAATGACGAGCGCGATATTCCGCTCGACCAGGTAAAGCCGGGAGATCGCCTGCGCGTACGTCCGGGAGAAAAAATTCCCGTCGATGGCGTTGTGCTCGAGGGCTCGAGCGCAGTGGATGAGTCCATGATCACTGGCGAATCCGTTCCGGTGGAGAAGTCGGCAGGCGCGCGGGTCATAGGCGCGACCGTGAACGGCAATGGCAGTCTCGTGATGCGAGCCGAGCGCGTCGGCAGCGAAACCATGCTGGCGCAGATCGTGCAGATGGTCAGCCAAGCGCAGCGTACGCGCGCCCCCATCCAACGGCTGGCGGATAAAGTTGCCGGCTGGTTTGTTCCCGCGGTGATTGCAATAGCGGTAGTGACCTTCATCGTGTGGGTGAGCTTCGGACCGGAGCCCCGTTTCGCGCACGCCATCGTAAACGCCGTGGCCGTGCTGATCATCGCCTGTCCGTGCGCGCTCGGCCTGGCAACGCCCATGGCGATCATGGTCGGCACCGGACGCGGCGCCCACGCAGGCGTGCTCATCAAGAATGCCGAGGCGCTGGAGACCCTCGAAAAGGTAGACACAATCGTCTTCGACAAGACTGGCACCCTGACTGAGGGAAGACCGAAAGTGGTGGCGATCTCAACCGCCGGAAATCCGCCAGCCATCTCAGAAAACGAGCTGCTGCGCCTGGCAGCAAGTCTGGAGCGTGCCAGCGAGCATCCGCTGGGCGCGGCGATTGTCATGACGGCGAATGAACTGAATCTGAGTTTGAGCGAGCCCGCCAACTTTCAATCCACGCCGGGCCAGGGCGTGCGCGGGACGGTAGAAGGGAAGAGCGTAGCGGCTGGGAACAT
Organism: Terriglobales bacterium; assembly: GCA_050013295.1. Lineage (GTDB taxonomy): Bacteria > Acidobacteriota > Terriglobia > Terriglobales > Acidobacteriaceae > Acidiflorens. The sequence continues at coordinate 5,360 of JBEKFN010000110.1, read as the reverse complement.
CGCTCTGATGCGCGCGCTTGGAGCGTTCGGGAGCGAGGCCACGATCTCAGTTCTTAAAGTTGCCGCATCCACCACAATTTACGTGGCAGTCGACGGCAAGTACGCCGGTAACATTTCCGTCGCCGACCCCGTGAAGGAATCCACCGCCATGGCACTGCGAGAATTGCAAGCCCAGGGAATCCGGTTGGTCATGCTCACGGGCGACAACCAGGCGACGGCCCAGGAGATTGCGCGGAGCCTCCGAATAGAAGACTTCAAAGCGGAAGTTCTGCCGGCGCAAAAAGCCGAGATCGTAAGGAGCCTGCAGAACGAAGGCCGAATTGTTGCCATGGCGGGCGACGGCATCAACGACGCGCCCGCGCTGGCGCAAGCGCAAATAGGAATCGCCATGGGGACGGGCACCGACATCGCCATGGAAAGTGGCGGCATCACCCTCGTTAAAGGAGACCTTGAAGGAATTCTGCGTGCCCGCAAGCTCAGCCAGGCAACCATGCGCAACATCCGCCAGAACCTGTTCTTCGCGTTTCTCTACAACTCGATAGGAGTGCCGATTGCAGCAGGCGTGCTCTATCCCGCATTCGGACTGCTGCTAAGCCCGATTCTAGCCGCCGCCGCAATGAGCTTCAGCTCAGTGTCGGTAATCACGAACGCGTTGCGCTTGCGGAAGGTGAGGTTGTAGCTCGCAGCTCGCAAGAGAGTTTGCACGGCGATCTCAAGCAGTGAATAACCTCTTTGGTAACCACAAGTGCGGGCCATTCTTGTAGGTTTCTCCTGACAGCTGAGAGCTCTCTTCACAGCTTGCTCAAATAATCCGTGACTTCCGGGCTGGTCCAATCCACCGGTCCAATAAATTTGCGCCGGATGACTCCATTGCGGTCGATGACGTAGGTTTCCGGCCAGCCAAACGTGCCGTAGAGCGAAGACGCTTTCTGCGCTTCATCGCGCACGGTGACCATGTTGACGCTGTAGTCCTTGAGGAACTTGTGGTACGCCGCGTCGTCCGCGTCAATACTGACGGCGAGCACCACGACACCCTTATCTTTAAAACGCGTCGTCATCCGAACCAGCGACGGCATCTCTTCGACACATGGCGGACACCACGTCGCCCAGAAATTCAGCACTACCACTTGCCCGCGAAACTGGCTGAGCGTGACTTTATGATCGGAATCCTGCAAAGTGAAGTCCGGGGCATTCGATCCGATGCGCGCCGGATGGTTCCCGCTGTAGCATCCGATCAGGGCAGCCGGCAATCCAATGGTTATAAGGGCGGCGATAAGCGTAGGAAGAAGCTGTCGTCTCACACCGCTATAATAACGAAAAACTGATGGATAGTTCACATCGATAGTTCACATGGATAGTTCACTTGCATAGTCCCTTTCCAACTCCGCCGCCCCAATTGCCGACCCCGGAGGTTTCGCTCCCCGAGGTTTCCATCATCGTTCCAGCCCGGAACGAAGAGGCCAGCCTGGGCGACTGTCTGGAATCGCTGACCGGCCAAACCGGCGCGCGGTTCGAGATCATCGTGGTCGACGACGCTTCCACCGACCGCACGCGCGAGATCGCGCAGACTTATGCCGGAGTGCGGGTGATTTCCCCGGAGTTGCTGCCCCAAGACTGCGCAGGGAAGAGCTGGACCGGGAAAAACAACGCGATCGTTGCCGGGGCCAAAGCAGCGAGCGCGCAGTGGCTGTTGTTCACCGACGCGGACACCGTGCATCTGCCGGGATCGCTGGCGCGGGCTTTAGAAGAAGCGAAGAATGAGCGAGCCGATTTGTTGTCGTACTCGCCCGAGCAGGTAGTTGTCACCTTCGCCGAAAGGGCCGTGATGCCCGTAATCTTCGCGGAACTCGCGGCGCACTACCCGCCCCGGAAAGTGCGCGATCAGAATTCTGGACAGAGTTCGAAACAAAGTTCGAGACAGAGTTCGGGACAGGGTTCGGAAATCGCGGCTGCAAACGGGCAGTATATACTTGTCCGTCGCACCGCCTACGACGCCGTAGGCGGCCACGCCGCGGTGGCCACGGAAATACTCGAGGACGTAGCGCTGGCCCGCCTGTTCCGCAATGCCGGCCGGCGCCTTTACTTCCGTTATGGCGGAGACGCCGTGCGCACCCGCATGTACCGCAACTGGGCTCAACTTCGCGAAGGCTGGACGAAGAATCTGGCGCTCTTGTTCCCTCGTCCCGGCCGGTTGGCGCTACAGAGTGTTTTCGTGTGGTTCGTGGCATGGTTCACGATAGCCATCGCCGCCGCTGCAGCACTCAGCCGCCATTTCGTGTGGATTGCCGCCGTCGTTCTTTGGTTGTTAGTGTACCGGCGAATTCGCGCCGCACATTTCACGACGGTGAATAACCTGTTAGCAATTGCGGTAGGTCTGCCCATGTTCGCGTATCTGCTTCTACATTCGAAGAAGGCCCACAAGTACGGTCGAGTATCATGGAAGGGCCGTGCCTACAGTGTCAGCGCTCCAGGGGAAACGCAAGCGGCAAAGGTAATTCCACAAATTGAGAAACAAGGATTAAGAACTGAGAGCTGACAACTGAGAGCTGAGAGCTTTTCCGATGGTCTTTCTCACACGCAAAGCGGAATTTTCCGCATCGCACTTCTATCACAATCCGGGGTTTACTCCGGAGGAGAACCAACGCATCTTCGGCAAGTGCAATAATCCCAACGGGCACGGCCATAACTACACTCTCGAAGTCACCGTTAAAGGCGCGGTCGATCCAAAGTCGGGATTCGTCGTCGACCTGAAGCAATTGAAGGACGTCATGAGCAGGGAAGTGTTAGACGCGCTCGACCATCGCTTCCTCAACAAGGAAGTCCCCGAGTTCTCGACCGCTGTTCCGACGATGATCCCGACGACTGAGAACCTCGCAATCGTCATCTGGCAGCGCCTCGCCCCGAAACTCAACGCGGCGCAGTTGCATCGCGTGCGCGTATACGAAACCCCCGACCTGTTCGTCGATTTCTATGGTGAAGCATGAAGCGAGTAGTATGAAGCCGAAAAGCATGAAGGCCCACCTGACCCGCCGCTACATGTTTTCGGCGTCGCACCGCTTGCATAGCGAGCAAATGTCGGAGGAAGAAAACCGCGCAACCTACGGCAAGTGCAATAATCCCTACGGACACGGGCATAACTACACGGTCGAAGTCACCGTCAGTGGACCGGTCGATGACCAGACCGGTATGGTCTGCAATTTGGTCGATCTGGATGGCTTCGTGCATAACCAAATCCTCGAACGCTACGACCATCAGAATCTAAATCTGCTTGCAGAATTCGTAAAGGAGGTTCCAACCACGGAAAACCTATGCATAGCGATCTATGAAATTATGAAGCGCGGCTTCAACAAGGCTCATCTAGAGAAGGTACGAATTGAAGAGACCATGATGAACTCGTTCGAATACTTGGGAGAAAGATAAGATTTGTAAATTGGCAATTTGTAATTTGTAATTGTGTTCTTAAATTACAAATTACAAATCACAAATTACAAATCGCGTCTTAACTCTATGAAAACACCCGCCGACTTATCCACCACCCTCACCAGCGCCACCTACGAAGAACTGGTGCGCGAAATGCTTGTCCGCCTCGGCGAAGATCCCGATCGCGAAGGCCTTTCCCACACCCCCGCGCGCGTCGAGAAAGCCATGCGATTTCTCGTGAAAGGCTACAAGGACGATCCCGAAGCGCTGTTGCGCAAGGCGCTGTTCACGGTCGGCTACGACGAGATGGTGATCGTAAAAGACATCGAAATGTTCAGCCTGTGCGAGCACCACCTGCTGCCCTTTTTCGGCAAGGTGCATGTCGCCTATATTCCAAACGGAAAAGTCATCGGCCTGAGCAAAATACCGCGCCTCATCGATGCCTTCTCGCGCCGCTTGCAGATCCAGGAACGCTTGACCACGCAAATTGCGGAGGCGATCCAGAACGCCATCGAACCGCAAGGCGTCGGCGTGGTCATCGAGGCCAGGCATCTGTGCATGATGATGCGTGGTGTCGAGAAACAGCATTCTTCGGCGGTAACTTCGTCCATGCTCGGCAGCTTCCGCAGCGAAGAGGAAACGCGAACCGAATTCCTGTCGCTGATCCGCCAAAGAACGAACGGCGTCTGATTTGTATAGCTCGTGCGGGGACGGGGCTTTGCCCCGTCCAAGCCGAACACAGCTCGGCACTTGCCCTTTGGCCACAACAGTTCTGGATCCGCGACAACGCTATTGACGAACTGTAGACTCCCTCCTCGAAAGAGCGCGGCAGTTGGAATAGGCTGGCAAAAACCGCATGCCGAAGCACAAACCCACATTGCGCGAACCCGCATTGCGCAAACCCATGCTCTTCGGTCGCCTAGCCCTCATCACCGGAGCCAACCGCGGCATCGGTCTCGCCATCGCCCGCGCCCTGGCGTGTGAAGGCTGCAACCTGATCATCACCGGCCGCGACCAGCGCGCCTTAGCCAAGGCGCGCACCGAACTGGACAAACTCCAGCAGGAGAAATTGCCAAAGAAACTAAATGTTCCGGTGCTGGCGCAGGCCTGCGACGTCCGCAGCCCCGACTCGGTCGACTACCTCTTCGCGCTCGTCCGCGGATTGCGCCAGCCCCTCGATATCCTCATCAACAATGCCGGCATTGGACATCCCAATCAAACCGTCGGCGAGTTGCCCTACCCCACCTGGATGGAGGTGATCGACACCAACCTCAACGGCATGTTCCTGATGACGCAAGCGGCGTTAGCCGTGATGAAGCGCGGAAGCGCGATCGTAAACAATCTCTCCATCGCCGCCGAGCGGGTATTCCCCGGCTCGGCAGCCTACAATGCGTCGAAGCACGGCGCCCTAGGATTTACCAACACCTTGCGCGAAGAGTTGAGGCCAAAGGGCATTCGCGTAATTGCCCTAATGCCCGGCGCCACCGATACGGCGATCTGGCAAGCGCTGTGGCCAAAAGCCCCCAGGCGAAAAATGATGTCCGCCGAAACCGTAGCCCGCACAGTGGTCGACGCGTTGCTCTTGCCCGAAAACACGACCGTAGAAAAAATCGTGGTCATGCCCTCAAGCGGCGTACTGTAGGAAGACCGCCCAGTGGTGGCGACGCGGACGCTTGCCTGAGCATCCAACAATGGAGTGCGTTTCGTTGTTGGCCTTTTGCGGTTGTTCGCTAACGACCAACGACTAACGACCAACGACCGAGCCAGAACATGTCATTCCTCGATTACTTCAAATCGCTAAAACCTGAGCACCGCATGGCGTGGGCCGTGGCGATAGCCGCCGACGTCCTCCAAATCGCGGCGTTTCCACTCTTCGCCGAGGGAGCAATGTCTCCCGCCGACTCAGCGCTCGACCTGATCGTCGCCTTCGTGATGATTCG
>JBEKFN010000109.1:0-11538 GCA_050013295.1 Terriglobales bacterium | reverse complement strand
GGATGTGGCGGGGCTTACGGTTTCAACACCGAAACCAGCATGGGAACGGCGGTTCCGCCGATGGAGAGCGTCGAGCGCATGGTTCCCAAAGATCATCTTTGGCCTTTGCGTGGGGCTTTGGATGGTCCGGCGGACGGGCCGGTCGATGAATACTGGAATTTCCACGCGGGCGGCGGAGCCTTCACGACGATGCGGGTTTTTATCGACGCGCTGAATGCGCGCTACGGAAAGGCCGGCAGCGCGGAAGACTTCACCTACAAATCGCAACTCATGGCTTACGAAGGCGTGCGTGCCATGTTCGAGGCCTACAGTCGCAACAAATACACTTCGACGGGTGTAATCCAGTGGATGCTGAATAACGCGTGGCCTTCGATGATCTGGCATCTGTACGACTACTATTTGCGGCCGGGCGGCGGATATTTCGGCGCGAAGAAAGCGCTGCAGGCGCTCGACCCGGTCTATGGATATGACGATCAGTCCGTGTGGCTGGTAAGCAGCCAATATGTGGATGCCAAAGGCCTGAAGCTCGGAGCGCGGGTGTTTAATCTGGATGGAACGCAGAAATTTTCCAAAACCACGACGCTCGATGCACCCGCCGATAGCACTGCGAAAGTGTTTGAACTGCCGCCGATTGAAGGGCTGTCGCCGGCATACTTTCTGGATCTTCGTATCACCGATGGCAGCGGCCAATTGGTCGGGTCGAACTTCTATTGGCTCTCGACGAAACCGGAAAGGATGGAGTGGGCGAAGTCGAACTGGTACGCGACTCCAACCGCGTCGCATGCGGACTATACCGCACTCGCGCAGTTGCCCAAGGTAAGGCTGGACGTATCTAGCCGCAGCGAGCGCGACGGCAATGGCGCAGATGCGGTGACCCGCGTCACCGTAGAAAACCCCAGCAAGTCCGTAGCGTTCTTCGTGCGCCTGAAACTGGACAAAGGCAAAGGCGGCGAGGAAATACTTCCGGTGGCCTGGCGAGACAACTACATTTCGCTGCTGCCCGGCGAAAAGCGGGAGATCACGGCAACGTATCGCGCCAGCAGCCTGGGAGCGGCGAAGCCCGAGATCGAAGTGAGCGGCTGGAACGTGGAGTAGATTTGGTAATTGTGCAATCGGGTAATTTTTTGATTTGCAACAGCACGCCGCTCTGCTACTTTGAATGGTTTCCCGTTCGCTGTCTGCTGACTTTTGTGGGGTGAGACGTAATGCCGGCCATCAAATTCCGTGGTGTGGACTTCATCGACTTCGACACGTTGCTGGATGACGACGAGCGCCTGGTGCGCGACACGGCGCGCAAGTTTATTGAAGACAATCTTGTGCCGATCATCGAGGAATGCAATCGCGCCGGCCGCTTCCCGCGGGAACTCGTGAAGCCGATGGCCGATCTCGGATTCTTCGGCGCATCGCTGAATGGCTACGGCTGCGCCGGCATGTCGAACGTCGAATACGGACTGGTCACGCAGGAACTGGAACGCGGAGATTCCGGCGTGCGCTCGTTCGTCAGCGTGCAGTCGGCGCTGGTGATGTATCCGATTTATACCTTCGGCAGCGACGAGCAGAAAAACACCTGGTTGCCGGCGATGCAGAAAGGCGAAAAGATTGGCTGCTTCGGATTGACCGAGCCGGACTTCGGATCGAATCCGGGCGGCATGCGGACGCGCGCGAAGAAAGTTGGCAAAGAGTACGTGCTGAACGGCGAGAAGATGTGGATCACCTCGGGCACCATCGCCGACGTCGCCGTGATCTGGGCCAAGGTTGAGGATGAGGGAGATAAGATACGCGGCTTCTTGGTTGAAACCGACCGCCCTGGATTCAAGGCCAACGACATTCACGGGAAGTGGTCGCTGCGCGCTTCTGTGACTTCGGGCTTGTCGCTGCAGGATGTGCGCATCCCGGAATCGAACCTGTTGCCGGGATCGGGCGGATTGAAATCTCCTCTAATGTGCCTGAACCAGGCGCGCTATGGAATCGCGTGGGGCGCGGTTGGGGCGGCGATGGCGTGTTACGACTGCGCGCTGCAATATTCGTTGTTGCGGAAACAATTCCGCGATCAGCCCATCGCCTCGCATCAACTGGTGCAGGAAAAACTCGCCTGGATGATCAGCGAGATCACGAAGGCGCAGTTACTCGTGCTGCAAGTCGGCCGCTTGAAAGACGCGGGAAAAGTGCAGCACCAGCACATCTCGATGGCAAAGAGAAATAACGTCTGGATGGCGCTCGAGTGCGCCCGGCTATCACGAGATATTCTGGGGGCAAACGGCGTGGCCGACGATTACCCCATCATGCGGCATCTGATGAACCTCGAAAGCGTGAAAACCTATGAGGGCACGCACGATATCCACGCGCTGATTATTGGGGCCAGCGTGACCGGGATTGACGCGTTCTAGGTCCCTCTTCCTTGATCAAGAAACGGCTTGACATCTTCGCATTTTGCGAAGTATGATATTCGCATAATGCGAAGTTGCGAGGAGCGCCATGCACGTTATCAGCCGCAAGAGGTTGAAAGAAGCGGCCGCGAGGCACAGCGACCTAGAAAGCCCGCTCGACGCCTGGTTTCGCATTGCGAAGAAAGCTCTATGGAGGAATCTGGCTGACGTCCGAAAGACTTTTCCGACGGCGGGTGCCGTGGGTAAGTGGACGGTCTTCAACATTAAAGGCAATGAGTACCGGCTGATCGTGGAGATCAACTATGCCTTCGGCCGAATTTATATCCGCCATGTTTTGACGCATGCCGAGTATGACCGAGGAGGTTGGAAATTATGAGTGCGACCGCCGTCCGATCTGAGTATGCCGCTTTGCTTTCCAGCACTCTGCCGGCTGTCATTCGCAGCGAGGCGGAGAACGAGCGCTGCCTTCGTCTGCTCGAAGAACTGGACCGCAAAGGTAATCGGATGACTCCTGCCGAACGCCGCATGGCCGATCTCCTGACTCTACTGATCGAAGACTTCGAGGAAAAGCACTACGCGCTCAAGGCGTCCAGTCCCGTGGACGTGCTAAACGAACTGATGAGTGCGAACAATTTGAAACAGAAGGACCTGCTGGATGTTTTTGGCACACCCAGCATTGTCTCCGAGGTTCTCCACGGGAAGCGGCAGCTCACCACGGAGCACATTCGCCGGCTCAGCCGACGATTCCACGTTTCTCCGGAAGCTTTTATTTGATGGTAAGGAAGATCGGGCGGACAAGAGTGTCCGCCCCGTACTCATCGGGGCGAGCGTGATGGGGATTGACGCGTTCTGAACGAAGCCCGTGTTTTTCCGCGCCTGTGTTTTTCTCGCAGCCTGCCAGGTCGTTTACGCGGCGTGCGTCGCGAGGGCGGCACCCACTCAGGCGTAAAGTTCGGTCAGCAACTCGTATGCCCGCCGTATGTGCGGAATCACTATGCTGCCGGCTACCACCAGCGCCACGTTGATGGCTTCTTCCTGTTCGGCGCGCGTCCCGCCCAGGCGATAGGACTGAATCGCGTGGTAGTAGATGCAGTCGTCGCAACGCAAACAGGCGGAGGCAGCCAGCCCCATCAATTCTTTGTATTTCGCGGGCAGAGCGCCTTCGAGGTAGGTGTTGTGATCCAGGATGTAGAAGCGTTTGACGAGGAGGTTGTCGGCTTTGTGGACATTTTCATTCAGACGCGAGCGGTTGTCCAGAAAGCGCCGGGCGAGTTCGCTTTTTTCCGCAACCTGCTTCTCGGAAAAGAGATAGGCAGGTTCCTTGCGGTTCTTGGCCGTTGCGGCGGCGGTCGTGGGTTCAGTGGGCATGGGTTCAGGGGTCGTGGGTTCAGTGGGCATGGGTTCAGTGGGCATGAGAAAAGATTAGCAGACGGTTTGCCGTTGAGGATGCCAGCGGCAGGTTTGCTACATTGTGATGCTGGCCCTTCCATCTCTGCCCCGAAGGGACTATATTGCTAGGTCGCATTTATTTTGGAGGAATTTATGGCCACTCAAACCCGTACCGAACCGCACGCGAAGAATTTTGGGGAAAACATTGAGAGCGATCTGGCGCTGGAATTTTTGCGCGTGGTGGAGAACGCGGCCATCGAGTCGGCGCGCACGATGGGCCAAGGCGACCGTCCGCTGAGCGACCAGGCGGCCACGGAGGCCATGCGCAAGACGATGGACACGGTCCCGATGCGCGGCACAATTGTGATCGGCGAGGGCGAGCGCGACGACGCGCCCATGCTTTATATCGGCGAGCAGGTGGGCGGAACGTATCAGGACGGGCGCGAGGTTCCACAAATCGACATCGCGGTCGATCCGCTGGAAGGCACGAACCTCTGCGCCACCGGAGCGCCAGGAGCGGTTACGGTGCTGGCGGCTTCGGAAAAAGGCGGGTTGCTGCACGCTCCCGACTGCTACATGGAAAAAATCGTGGTCGGGCCGTCGTGCAAGAACGCGGTGGAACTGGACGCTCCGGTGTCCGTGAACCTGAAAAATATCGCGCGGCGACTGCATCGCGGCGTGGAGGACCTGGTGGTGGTGGTGCTCGACCGTCCGCGGCACGAGAAGCTGATCGCCGATATCCGGAAGGCGGGCGCGCGCATCAGGCTGATTGGCGACGGCGATCTCTCGGCGGGCATTGCCGCGGCGGTGATCGGAACCGGGGTGCATGCGGTCATGGGATCGGGCGGCGCACCGGAAGGCGTGATTACGGCGGCTGCGATCCGCTGCTTGAACGGATATATGCAGGGACGGCTGGTGATCGACACGCCGGAACTGGAAGAGCGCATTGCGAAGATGGGGATTAAAGACAAGAACAAGATTTACGAGGCGGAAGACCTGGCTCCGGGGAAGCAGATGATCTTCGCCGCGACCGGCGTGACCGAGGGTGCGCTGCTGAAAGGCGTCCGCTTCTTTGGCGAAGGGACTCGGACTTCTTCGGTGGTTCTGACTTTGAGGACGGGACGGGTGCGATTTATTGAGAGCATCCATCTGGATAAGGGGCCGGATGTTAAGGTTCGGTTCGCGTAGGGAGTTCCTTGCAAAACTGAGATATGTTCCACGTGGAACACTTGTGCAGGTATTATTGTACGTACATTTACGTACGTTTTAGGCCAGGGTAAATTGTACGCGCCGGGGCTGGAGGCTTGGGCTGGTCTTGTAAGTCATTGATAATGCTCAGGGGGCGGTGTGGCTAAAGGGCCACATGCGGGTAGTTGTTACGCTGTAATTATTACAACGCTCATGTTTGGGGGGCTGGGCATCCCGGTTGAGCGGTCTCTTCGATGGTTTAGTCCCAAACTCCAGGTGGCTGCGGAAAAGCTCGACAAGGCCGGGGAGAAGCTCACCTCGGGCGCTGAAGCGCAACACATTTTCAATGACTTACGGCGCGGCTGAAGCCGCGCCCCTTCAAAGCAAAGTCAAAACCTGAGTTTTTCCGCAGCCTGAAGTCGGGCCCTTCCCATGCATGTGCCTCCCGGCGCAAACACAGTTGCGTTTCCCCCGACTTCCTGCCGATCACGCCGATCTTGATCTGGAGGTGGCAGGAAAGGCGGTCTTTGAGGGTGTGATCGCGACCACGCGAGCAGGATTAGAGGTAAACTGGCGTTATGCGCAAGCGCCTAATCACGCCGAGTCCCCAGGATGCTCCGTTTCTCGACGAAGGCTGGCTGGATCTCAACGCTGCAGCCATGGTCGAGGTCACATCGGAAGACAAGGAATATCCGGTTGAGTCTGCGCTGGTCTCGGGAGAAATGCGCGGCTGGCGAGCGGCCGGTTCCGGCAGTCAAACCATCCGGCTAATTTTCGACAAGCCGCAAAGACTCACACGCATTGCGCTCGTCTTCGAAGAAACCGAGATAGAGCGTACCCAAGAGTTCGTCTTGCGATGGTCTTCGGATGGCGGACGCTCGTTTCGAGAGATTGTGCGGCAGCAGTGGAATTTCAGTCCGCCTGCGACAATGCGCGAGGTCGAGAAATATCAGGTTGAACTCTCGGAAGTCACCGTTCTTGAATTGGTCATTGTGCCTGACACGAGTCGAGGAGCCGCTCGCGCCTCGCTCAAGAGTCTGCGCCTGTCTTGAGTCGTTGCGGCCCGCTCACTCCCGGTATGCAGCCCCAGCCCGCGCGCCAGCTTCTTCAGGTTATGAAAGTTGTCGCCACCCGGAGCCTTAGCCTTCAGCCACGAAGGCATAGGGCTGGGAACCCTGGGGCCGAGGTCAATCTGGACAAGCTGGGAAGAGGCGAAGCTTGATTTTATCCGTTAGCCCCGGCCCGGAAGAAGAAGAAGCTGACCGGAGGCGAGAGGCCACCGGTCCGCGATTTGCAGTGACGTTAGCGTCACTGATGGAAGTTCGTCAGCGACGGGTTGCAGCCGTTGCTGTTGCCACTGCCACAGCCACCCAATGACACCTTGCGGCTGGCCGCCCTCTTCGTAATCGCAGCCATTACGGCTGATAGTTGGCCGATGTCCCGGCTTGGTTGCCGTTCGGGTCCTGGGCCTGAACTGTCCAATTGTACGTATCGGAGTTGCTCAGGCTGCCGGTGGGCGTGCTGCCCCCGCCCGTCGGGTCGACGCCCCAGGTGAGTGAAGTAGTCGAGCTGGAGAACCCATTGGATTTGGAATTCTGGCCGGGTATCTGCCAGATGGTGCAGTTGCCCGTGCAGTTGTCTTGCTGCGACAGGTAGAACGAGTAGGAGAAGTCGCTGCCTAGCGAGCTCGACGAATCGGTCCAGCTAAAGTTCGGTTCGCCCGGATTTGAACCGCTGATTTGCAGGTCCGTGGGCGCGTCGCTTGCGCCCGTCACCGTGCTGCCGCCGTTCCAGCCGATCACCTTGCCGTTGATGATCTTGGCACTGCCCTGATCCACGGAGCCGTCACCGTAGGTCACCGTGAAGTCATATTCATCTCCGACGTTCGGAGTGCCACCGGGCAGGGTGCCAAAATACTCAAATGAAGCACTGCCATTGCACCCACAGGAGCTAATGTCCACCGGGTTGAGCATGTTCGGGCCGGAATACAGCGTCACGCTCACCGGCAGTTTATTCGCTTCCCCAACTTGCAGTTGCAGGTTGTAGTTGTTGCAACCGGCGCCGCACGAGGAGTACTGCGTTTGCACTGTGGCCACGCTCCCTGTGGAAGGCAATGTTGTACTGACCCCCGACGTGGTGCCGCCCGAGAGAGTAATGCCGTTGGAGTTGTTACTCCTCACATTGGTCACGTCTCCCGCATCGATCTCGCCGTCGTTGTTCTGGTCGAGAATGCCGAGCAACACATAGCCGGAACCGTTGGGGATGGTGATCGAATAGGCGTTTCCGCTGCCACCGGCAACGGGGCTTGCAATCTCGTAGACGTAAATGGCGGATGGACCGTCGCCGGTGCTGCTCTGCTGGAACATACCCACATAAAGCGGCGCACCCGATTTAATGGTCACGCTCGAGGGGATGGTGACCGCACCCGAGACCGTGGTGCAGCCGCTGGAGCAGAAGATGGGGCTTGTGAGCAGGGTCGTTGCTGCCGGATTGCCGAGGCCATCTAAGGGCGTCGTCCATCCCGAGGGATGCGTGGTGCTGGCCAGCGTGTTGAACGCACGCGCCTGGAAGCAGTAGGACTTACCCGCTGCGAATGTCCCCGCTCCCATTGAAGTATTGTTCAGAACCCATACCGTCGCGTCTTTCCCGACGGCATAGAAGGTGTGGCTGCCGGCCAGGGTTGAGAACTGCCCTCCACCGGTGCCGCCGCCCAGAGTGCACGTCGGACCATCGCTGTCGCTCCCATTGCTGACGGCCCAGTTCACGGTGTATTCGTTTGCCGCTTCCTCATTGTTGCCGTTTGTCCCGCTGACGGTTGGCGGGTTGAAGAAGATCAACACTCCTCCGTCGCTTGGCATTACCTGCAGTTGGGGATTGCTCGACGGCGTCGCATACGTCGGATCGGTAAGCGTGACGCCGACTCCGGTTACGTTCGAGCCATTGTCCGGCACGTTAAAGCTCGAACTGCTGCTGCCTGTCGGGTTGTTCGCGTTCTGCGAACCCTGCTGGCCGGGGTAGCCAGAAGTGCCCGAGGGAATGCCCGTCGAATCCATCCAGGCATTGACCGTGTAACTGCCCGGAGTCACGCCGTGAATTGTATAAGCTCCGCCAGAGGTTAGCGTGGCCTCCGTAATGCTGTTGCCCGGATTTCCCTGGCCGCCCCCACAGTTTGTGCTCTGTACGTACAGATAGACCTGTCCCGTTTGCGAACCGCTATAACTCACCGCACCGGACACGTTAAAGCCAACCTCAGCGTTGAAGTTTTCGCCGTTCACGCTGCTGTTGCCGGAGCTCAACGTCACGTTCGGGTAGCTGGCGGGGTAGGACACGAAGCTTGACGCTCCAGACACCGAAACCGTGATCGAGTAGGTGCCGAATGCCAAGTTGGAGAACGTGTAGTTGCCGTTACTGTCGGTCGTCGTCGTCGTCGGCGAACCGGAAGACGGGGTTGCCTTCACCGTGAAGGTCACCGGCAGACTGGAATTGCCGCCGCTGCAGTAATTGTTGAGACTGACCTGACCGCTGATCGAGCCGCCGCTTGGGTTCACCGCGATCGTATATGTATTCGTGGCGCTCTGGGCGGGGCTCTCGCTGTCGACAATCTTCACGCTGGTCAGCGTTACCGTGCCGGTCGAGCTGGGCGATCCGCTGATGGTTAGAGTAGCGCTCCCGTTGCTGCTGGCGCTCAGCGTGCCGTTACCCAAGCTCAACCCGCTGCCGACCGGGGTTGTGTTGATCGACCAGGTGTACGGCCCCGCACCGCCTGTAGCGGTGATCGAGCCCGTGTAACTTGCATTCAATGTCGCCGCAGGCAATGAGCTGGGGTTAGTTGGCGGCAAGGTGAGCGTGGCCGGAGCGGTGATCGAGAATGTGTACGTCTGGCTGGTGGAATTGCCCGTTGTGTTATCCGTCAGCTTCACGGTCAGCGACTCGGTTGCGGCCGAGGTGGGCGTTCCGGTGATATTGACTGCGGAGCCGCTCACGTTGGCTGCCAGAGTTCCGTTGGAAGGCGACAGCGCCGAGGTAATGGAGAAAGTCAAGTTGCCGCTGCCGCCGCTGCCGTTGATCGAACCGGTATACGCCACTTTGGTGTATCCGGCCGGCAGCGAGTTGGCGGGCGGCAGCGAGATAACGGCGTCAATCGTAATAGACAATAGCTGCGTTGCTGTGTGGTTAGCCGAATCCGTGACCTGGGCCGTAAAGTTGGCCGTGCCGGTTTGCGTCGGCGTGCCGGTGATCGTGGCGTTGGGCGGGCTGTTGGTGAAGGTCAGTCCATACGACGCGAGGGTGCTGGAGGTGACCGACCAGGTGAACCCGCTGCCCGAGCCGCCAACCGCCGTTAAGTTCTGCGAGTAGCTGGAGCCTACATTCCCGGACGGCAGCGTTGTCTGCTGAATGGTGAGCACGGTGCTCACCGTGACCGAGAGGCTGGCACCCGCTGAGGTGTGGCCCTCCGAGTCGGTGACGGTGACGGTGAAGTTCGCCGTGCCGGCAATGGGGCTCGAGCCACCTAGAACGCCGCTTGGGGATACGCTCAGACCGACCCCCGCGAGGCTGGTGGAGCCAGCCGTGACCGTCCAGGTGGAATAGGTCCCCGATCCACCCGTAGCTGTCAACTGATAGTTGGGATTGACGCCAGCCGCGACTCCGGGAAGCGTGGCTGGCGAGCTGACGGCAACCGTAGCCTCCACAATGATCGTGGCGTTGGCGGTGCCCTTGTTGAGAGCCGAATCCGTCGCCGTAACCACCACGTTCGAGGTTACGCTCGACGTGCCGGTATTGACGGGCGTACCGGAGACCACGCCCGTTCCCGAGCCGATGTTCAGGCTATTCGGCAGGCTCGATCCGTTGGCCGCCGCCCAGCCCCAGGTAAAGCTGGAGTTCGTGCCGCCCGACGCGGTGAACGCCGGAGAGGTATAAGGCGTTCCGTTATAGGCATGGGCAAGCGAGGGTACAGTTACTGTGACGCCGGGGTTGATGGTCAACGCGAAGGTCGCAGTTGCCTTGTTTGAGGCCGAGTCGGTGACTTGAACGCCGAAGCTGGCGCTGCCGCCGGCTAAAGGCGGAGTCCCGGAAAGCACACCTCCGCTTGACAGGCTTAGATTGAGCGCCGCCAAACTGCCGATGCCCGAAGTAACCGTCCAGCTATCTGTGCCTGAGCCGCCCGAGGCTGCCAATGGCTGCGTATAGAGCGTGTTGCCGTAACCTGCCGGCAGTGGCGACGTCGTCGCGATGGATAGGCCGGGGTTGATGGTCAGAGTAAAGGCGACGGGGGTGCTGCTGTTCGAAGCTGAATCGGTCACCTTCACGCTGAAGCTGGCGCTGCCGCCGGCTAAAGGCGCGGTGCCTGAGAGCACGCCTCCGCTTGACAGGGTCAGACTGAGCGCCGCCAAGCTGCTGGTTCCCGAAGTGACCGTCCAGTTAAAGCCTGTGCCTGAACCGCCCGAGGCATTCAGTTGCTGCGTATATAGCGTGTTGCCATAACCCGAAGGCAACGGGCTGGTGGTGATGATCGTCAATGGCGGATAGCTCACCACGATGGTGTAGGTGGTTGAGGTCGCCGAATCTCCAAAAGCGTCGGCGGCTTTGGCGGCGAAGGTCCACGTTCCAATGTCCGCAGCCTTGGGTGTTCCAGTAATGGCGCCGCTGGCTGCCAGTGTCAGGTCCGGGGGCAGCGCGCCGCTGGCAAGCGTGTAGGTGAGCGATCCCGCACCGCCGGTGGCCGTCACGGCGCTTGAATAGGCCACATTAAACGTGGCGGTTCCGGTTGGCGCAGTTCCGAACGTAATGGCCGGGGCCGCGGCGATGACGATGCTCAAGCTTCCAGAAGTGGACGTGTCGCCGTATTGGTCCGTCACGGAAACCTTGAAGGGATATGTGCCCACGTCGGCGGCGTGCGGAGTTCCTGTAATCAAGCCGGTGCTGGTGTTCAATGTAAGGTTGCCGGAGGCGGGCAGGGAGCCGCTGACCAAAGTGTACGTCGTCGTGCCCAAAGCGCCCGTGGCTGCGGCGCTGGCTGAGTATGCCGTGCCCACGGTCGCGCCCCCTAGCGACGAGGGGAACGTAATGGTCGGCCCAGTGACTGTGATTGTCTGCGCTGACGACGTGGCCGTCAAGGCGTTGGGCGTGCCGGAATCCTGCATGGTAAAGACGATGTTGCTGTAAACGCCCACGCAGGCGGCGGTTGGCGACGAAGGCGAGGAGAGGACGCCTGTCGAAGCATTCAGGCTCAGGCAGGATGGAGGTGTGCCGCTCTTAACTGCCCAATTCTTGAAGGGGCCGATGCCGCCGGTTCGAGCCAGAGTGACCGAATAGGCAGTGCCCACAGCCACCGACGCCTGTGCGACAGTGAGGCTCGTTATCGCGGGCGCGGCCGGGACCGTGATCGTCACTGTACCGGGTTTCGTGGAGTCGGAAATCGAGGTCGCCGTCACCGTGATCGTCTGCGCGGAACTAGTATAATGTCCCAGTGATAACGAAAGCATATTTCGACCGTCTATGAGACATGACGGATAATCGAAACTTGCTCATCATTACTCCAGCAGAGAAACAGGATTTGGAACGTTGGGCCCAA
>JBEKFN010000108.1:0-11557 GCA_050013295.1 Terriglobales bacterium | reverse complement strand
CAACCGGCAGCCAGTGCCGGAGCCAGTTTCCACGCAGCCATCAGCAACGGATAGTTCCAGGGGATGATCTGGCCGGCGACGCCCATCGCTTCTTTCAGCGAAAGGCTCATCGCGTTGTCGGGAACGGGATTTACATACCCGACGACCTTCGTGGCCAGGCCGCCATAGTATTCGAAGCACGTAGCTACGTCGGTGATGTCGAACTCCGCTTCAACAATCGGCTTGCCCGAGTTACGGCATTCGAGTTCGGCGAGCGCGGGCAGGTTCTGGCGAACCTTCTCAGCCAGGCGGAAGAGGACGCGTCCACGCTCCTGTGCCGTGGTGGTCGCCCACGGACCTTCCTCAAACGCGCCCTTGGCAGCCGCGACCGCGCGGTTAACGTCGTCCGCGTTCGCGTCGGGGACCTGTGCAATGATCTCTTCGGTTGAGGGATCGTACACGGGGAACGTCTTAGCCGACTTACTCGCCACCCACTCGCCATTAATCAGCATCGAATAACTCTTGATGTCAGTTGTAACTCCACCAGGCATAAGTCCTCCAAGAAAATGGCTTTTGTGAGGACGGGCGCCCTCGCCCGTCCAAGCCGAGCGAAGCTCGGCAGCTTTCCTCTCGTAACCTAGTCGAGCTGTGCTCGACTGGACGGACGAGGGCGGCCGTCCCCACGTGAACCACTCTTCTATTCAACCTCGGCGGCCTGCGGAACTTTCAGCCGTCCGTACACAAAAAAGAAGAACGCGGCCAGCGCCAGAAAAAACAGCGTAAAGCCGAACATCTTCGCTTCATACCGCCAGACCGAAGTAATCTGCTTGGCGGGAAAGAACGCTAACGCGATTCCAAGCGCCGTCGTCACGAAGCCGCAGAATCCGGAAACAATCAGCGTGCCGCGGCCGTAGCGCGCGCCCGCCAGGTCGCCACCGAAAGCAAACTTCAGCAGCGCCGCAAACACATACAGAAACGGCACCAGTTGCAGAACCACCGCCAGCGAAAGCATGGTCTGGAAAGCTTCCTGCACGCCGCCCGAGGCATAGAAATTGATGACGATCAATACCAGCGATACGACCGCCTGCACAATCAGCGCCGCCGAGGGCGTCCTATATTTGGGGTGGACTTTGCCGAGCCACGCAGGCATGTAGGAATCCAGCCCGGCGACGAACGGAATGCGCGCCGAACCACCCATCCATGCCGAGCCAATCCCTGCAATCGAAAGACTCAGCATCACTGCAAACGGAGTGATAAGCCACGCCACGCCAACTTTGCCGGCCATGTGGCTGACCGCCTGCACAATGCCCTGCAGCACGCTGATGTCGTTCTTGCCCACCGCAACCAGCAGCGTCAGCGTCGCTCCGATGTACAGAAGCCCGGAAATCATGCCACCCCATGCCACCGCGCCCGGCAATGTTTTCTGCGGATCCCGGATTTCATCGCCCATAACCGAAGCAAGTTCAAGTCCGACCAAGCCGAAGCAAATCACGCCGAAAGAATTCAGAACGAACCTGGGGTCCGTCGGAATCCGAAAATCGGCGGCAGTTACGGTCGTGCCAAAACGCGAGCAGACTGTAATTCCCAGACCAATCAAAACCGCCGCCGCAACAAACGTTCCGATAGCGCCCAAATTATTCAGCCACTTCCCAACTCCCAGTCCAACAATGTTGACGACCGTAAGCAGCGCCAGCAGCGCCAGAGAAGCGGTCATCGCAAAATTCTTGTTGTCGGCGAGCGCCGCATGGCCCGGGCCCATCGCAAACACAGTTACGCCGACGAAGTAGAGCATCACCGTCGGCACATACAGCATGTTATTCGTCCAGTAACACCAGCCGGAAAGAAAGCCGTGGAAGTCACCGAACACTTCTTTCGCCCACAAGTACACTCCGCCTTCGCCGGGGTAGCGATGCGCAAGTTCGATCACCGCGATCCCTTGCGGCCAGAAGAACAGAAGCAGCGAGATGATCCACAGCCAGACGGTCACGCCTCCGTTGGCAGCGATGCTCGGGACGACGTTGAGATTGAAAACGGCGACGACAAACAGCAACACCAAGTCAAAGCGTCCGAGGACGCGCTTCAGGTGCGGCTGGTTGGGATCAGAAGTCATCGTCAGAAGTCATCGGATGATCGGGTGATCGGGCCACCTACCCCGTCCGGATCTCGGATTTTCAATCACCCGATGATCCGATGGCAGATGACCCGATCCAATTAGTGTGCCACCACCGCTCCCAACCGCTCATGCTGCGCGGCAGCGAGAGACGGGGCCACGTCCGCAAATGCCGCCAGGTGTTTGTCGATGTCGGCCTCAGTGTGCTGCACGGAAATCGTCCACTGCTCGTCCCACCAGTAAGGCTGGGTCATCACGCCGCGATTCACCATGCCGAACCAGTAATGCCGCCACAGGTCGACGTCAATCGCCAGCCAGTCGCGGTAGTTGCGGACCTCCTTCGGATACAACATCAGCACGCCGTTGGCCCCGGCGCTCACGATGTAGCCCTGCAAGCCAACTTTCGCGATGGCCTTCTTATATCCTTCGACCAGCTTATTACTAAGCTTCTCGATATGCGCGTAGTTCGCCCGGGTAAGCACTTCGCGAAACATCGCCAGGCCTGCCGCCATCGAAATCGGATTCGTGTTGTAAGTGCCGCCGTGGAAAACTTTGTGGTCCGAAATCAAACTCATAACCCGTTTGTGCGTGCCGAAAGCCGCCAGCGGGAATCCACCGCCAATCGACTTCGCCAGGCAGATCATATCGGGCCTCACGCCGAAGTATTCCGTAGCTCCTCCCCAGCACAGCTTCGCGCCCGTCTTGACTTCGTCGAAAATCAGCAGCGCGCCATGCTTGTCGCAGAGCGTCCGCAGGCCTTCCAGAAATCCTTTCTGCGGCATGCAGATGCCGACGTTCATCATGATCGGCTCCAGGATGATGGCCGCAACCTCATTCGGATTCTCCTTGAACCGGCGCTCCACCGTTTCCAAATCATTGAACGTAGCAATCAGCACGTTCGCAATACTCGCCTTCGGCACGCCTGCCCCAGCCGAAACAGGTTTCGGATTCTTGATATCGCCGAGATCGTCGCCGGGCGGATGCGGCTTCACGCTGACCAGCGCCGCATCATGCAAGCCGTGGTAACCGCCTTCGAACTTGATGATCTTGTCGCGTCCCGTAGCGGCACGCGCCAGACGAATCGTATGCATGGTCACTTCTGTGCCGCTATTGCCGAAGCGGCACATCTCCACCGGAAATCGCGTGCAGATTTCCTCCGCCAGTTCCCACTCCATGTTGTGCGGCATGCCGTAAAGGGTGCCTTTATGCAGACGGCCTTCGACCGCCTTGATCACCGCCGGATGCGAATGGCCCGCCATGAGCGCGCCGAAACATAGATTGTGGTCGATATATTCGTTGCCGTCGAGATCGCGAAACTTGCTGCCCGACGCGTCCAACACGAAAATCGGATACGGTTCGTACGCGCGATAATTACTGGCCACGCCCAAGGGCAGACGCTTCAGGTTCTTCTTATGCGCTTCGGCGGACTTCGGAGTGCGGCGCTCGAAGGTCTCGAGCTCTTTTTGCAATGCGGGGTACATCGTGATCTCCAATAGACTCAGGCCGGGTAGGCCATTAGATTAGACCCGGGCGGGTTGAGCCGCCCGTGGATATAGATATTCTAAAACGCGACCTTCAGGGCAAACTGAATTTGGCGGGGGTCGCGCGTATGCGTCACGCGGCCGAAATCCGGCCCGTCGCTGAAATTGCCATCCGGGTTCAGGAATTGCGTGTGGTTGAAAATGTTGAAAAATTCAGCCCGGAACTCGGCGTGTACAGTCTCGCCAATCGGGATACCCTTCTGCAGCGACATATCAAAGTTGTTGATGCCCGGTCCGCAGCAAATGGTCCGCGGCCCACCCAACGATCCCAGGGGCGCGTCCTGGATGTTGCACCCCGCGGCACCAGCGCCCCCGCTGCAAAAGTAATAGTTACTGTTGCTTCTGGGATTCAGGAAAGCGACAGGACCCGTTTCGATCGGCCGTCCCGGCGCCTCGAAGCCGCTCACGTCATTTTCGAGTTCCTGATCGTCCAGGGTCTGCATACGAATCGGGAAACCTGACTGGAAGCTGGTGATACCCGAAACCGCCCACCCGTCCAGGAGTCGCCCCTTTGCACCGTTGTACTTTGGGACGGGAATCTGCCACAAATAGCTGATCACCAATCGCTGCCGAGCATCGAACAACGACAACGACCGGTTGCAACTGAAGTTGTTCAACACCCCGTTGCAAATCGGCTTCAGTGAGTTCTCAAAACTGGAGGCATCGTCAATCGACTTACTGAAAGTATAGGCAATCTCGAACTGCAATCCATTCGAGAACCGATGCTCGAGCGAGGCCTGCAAGGAGTTGTAGGCGGAATTCGCAATCGTATCCTGCGCGTAAACGCTACTGAAAACCGGGGTTCCATCCGCCGGACAGCCGTTCCCGGTGATCGGATTGCACAGGGGCGAAGAGTACGGCCGTAAGCCCACCAGATTAATTCCGTTCGCACCTACAACCGTCCCGCCGGATATAAACGAAGTCGGGCCATAGGGCAAATGCAGGCCCTGGGGCGCAATTGTCGTACCCGGCGGTATAACTATCTGCGAGTCCGCGGAAAATGGGCCGCAGGGGAGCGGCGACGCCATGCTAGGGTCCAGGGTGGCGATTACGTCGAGACAGGTCTGCGCGTTACCCGGGCTCAGATCATGCGTGGCTAGCAAGCGATGTCCCTGCGAGCCCACATAGCCGATCGTAAGGACCGTGTTCTTGAATACTTCGCGCTCAATGCCCAGGTTGTACTGCTCGGTGTACTGTGACCGGAGTTGCGGCTGCAGCTCCCCGAAGAGTGTGATGGGGCGGAAATTCGCCCAGGGAACCGGCGTGCCATGGGGAGGATCAAGGATGCTGCCGAAGGGATTCGGAATGATACCCACGCCCGTTCCGCCTGTTGCCAAGGTCCCGCAAGGGACACCGCAGCTCTGCAGAACGAACGGCGTGCTGAAGAATCCTTCCGTGATGGTCGTGCTGCCACCGAACGGCGGTTCCGCCTGGAACTGTTCCAGCACCAACTGCTCGATTGGGTTATAGAAAATTCCAAATCCACCACGAATAGTCATCTTTCCGTTCTTCGCGGGGTCCCAGGCAATACCAATGCGCGGGGCAAATGAGTTGTAATAAGGCTTAGTCAAGCCCTTGGGAACTCCGGGATCTCCCGGGAACATAAGGCCCACTGGGCAGTCCGCCTGCGACGGTGTATTGACATTGGGACAGGGATAGACGGTGCTGGTCTGCCCAGGGCGAAAGGTCTGATAGCGTCCGCCGGCGTCAAAGAACGGTTGGTTGTATTCCCAGCGCAGGCCGTAGTTGAGAGTTATATTCGGCTTGAGTTTCCAGCTGTCCTGTGCAAAGAGATATAAAGCGTTCCCGCGGACATCCTCTGAGTTTGTGGAACCAATCAGGTCCGAATCGGGAAGCCCCATGAGGTAATTGGGAAATAAATCCGAGGAGCCGAAATCATTCGGTCCCTCGCCAGAATATGTGTAATCCCCCTGCGGGGCGAAGTATAACGTCTGCAAGAAGCGCTGAATTCGGAAATCAACACCAAACTTCATCGTGTGGTTGCCCTTCACTTTGGTGAGGTTGTCAGAAAACTGATAAGTGTTGCCGACCTGCGGTAACTCACCTTCGTAGTCATTGCCGATGGTGAAACCGCCGGAGATGTTGATGAAGGGCACGCCTTCGTGCTGCGGCCCGATTCCCGGCGTAATGCCTATCTTGGGATTGGGGATGATGACGCCCGGCGTGTCCGTTGTACCGGTAAAGCAGTACGGCACCGCCGGGCCATTGCAGGAGTCAACGACCAGATGGTGGTTCTGCGGAGCCAAGAACGTGCCTTGGCCTTCCCGGAAGTACGTAATCCGGGCTTCATTCACCACAGTGCTGCTGAGGGTCCAGGTATGGCTTATATTCACCTGCTGCGATCGCGTCTTGTTGAGGTCGCCGAAGCCGGGCAAAAGGTTAGTGGACTCCGCCTGGAATTTTGTAAAGGGCTCCGCATCATAAGCGTCGTTGAAATAGTAGTACACGCTCAAGTTCTGGCGTTCGTTGATGTGATGATCCAACTTGACGGTGAACTGATTCGCGTGCTGCTGAGAGTTTGGAATCGATTGAAAAATGGGGTTCACTCCGCCAGAAAGGTTTGAGCAGGTCGGGTCCGCGTTTGGACAGGGCACAAACTGGCTCATCAAGCTGGACGCGACTGGATCGAAACAGTTCGTCGGGATCTGGTTGCCTGGGAAAATGTTGGCGTATTGCAGGGGCGGCGGTATCGGGTTCAAACTGCCGAAGCTTGAGGGCAGTGGAATATTCAGTCCACAACGCGCATTCAGGATGGAGGCAAACGCATCCGTCGTAACCGCCCCGGCAAATGGGAGCCCGTTAGAAAAATCTCCATTGCGCTCGGCGGCGGTTGGCACCACCGTCGGGTCGCCGACAATCCCCTGCACAACTCGCCGTCCTTCATAAGAGGCAAAAATAAAAGTCCGGTCCTTCCGGATGGGACCGCCAAAGGTTCCACCGAACTGGTTCTGCTTATTGTCGGGCGTGGCCGGGTCCAGGAATCCTTTGGAATCGAGCACATCGTTGCGGAAAAACTCGTAGAAGCTCCCGTGCAATTGATTAGTGCCGGACTTGGTCACCACGTTGATGACGGCTCCGGAGTTGCGGCCGTATTCGGCATCGAAGGTATTGGAGATCACACGGAATTCCTCGATGCTGTCGGGCGACGGCTGAATCGCGGGCCCATTGACGAACAGATCATTGCCATCCCCGCCGTTGACGCTGAAGTTGTTGGAGCGCCCGCGGCCGCCGTTCACGGAGACCGCGCCCGCCGTGTTACTGCCATAAAAGAGATCGGAGCCGCCGACTCCCTGCACGCCCGGCTGCAACTGCAACAGTTGATAGGTATCGCGAGAATTGAGAGGTAACTGCGAAACCTGCCGGGAATCCATCACCGCGCCCAGCTGAGTACTCGTCGTATCCACCATTGGCGCTTCGGAAGTAACTTCCACCGTTTCTTTGGTCTCCCCGACCTGGAGGACGCTGTTCAGCGTGATCACCTGGTTCAGGTCCACAAGAATTCCCTTGCGGACATTGGTCTTGAATCCCTTCAAATCAAAGGAGAGCGTGTAGGTGCCGACCGGAACCTGTGGGAAGCCGTAGTCGCCGCTGTCGTTGGTTTCGGCATCGCGGCTGACTCCGGTCGCTTCATTGGTAGCGGTGACTCTTACTCCCGCCAGTACGGCACCGCTGGGGTCTGCGACGCGGCCTAGGATGCGTCCGCCCGTGCTCTGGGCAGACGTGAGCGTGGCGCAGATCAGGCACAGGCTCAGTGCCGAAGTCGAGAAGATGCGCCCGCAAGACATCCGGGAAGGTTTTGACGACCGCATGGAACAGATCCTCCAGATTTCAGGGGCAATTTGTCAGATTCGATTCGGCTTGCGCGCAACGCAAACCTTGCTATAATCGCGCAACGTTAGAGATTCCGCAGCCCTCTGTCAAGTGGAAAAGTGCATCCTTC
The DNA here is from genome assembly GCA_050013295.1 of Terriglobales bacterium. Classification (GTDB taxonomy): domain Bacteria; phylum Acidobacteriota; class Terriglobia; order Terriglobales; family Acidobacteriaceae; genus Acidiflorens. The sequence continues at coordinate 3,966 of JBEKFN010000108.1, read as the reverse complement.
GCGGCACGACCAGCTCTAGTTCCCGATGGCACCCCTGTTCTCGATCATGAGGGAGAATGAATAATGTTGCGTAAATCAATCCTCGCGCTGTTGGCCGCGTTGCTAGCAGTCTTCTTCGGATCGTGCGCCAGGAAAACTCCCACGCTCAACCTGCTGGTCTGGGAAGGCTACGCCGATCCCTCTTACCTCAAGGCTTTCGAAGCGCAGAACCACTGCAAAGTATCGGCGTCCTACATGGGATCGAGCGACGAACTTGTCGCCAAATTGCGCGGTGGCAGCTCGGGCAATTACGACGTGATTTCCCCCTCGAGCGATGTGGCGACCATGATTGCAACCTCCGGCCTGGCGGCGCCCCTCGATCTCGGCAAACTGCCCAGCTACGGCCAGCTTTCGCCGCAACTCACCTCGCTGTCGCTGGTTCGTGTGCACGGCGAAGTCTACGGCGTGCCGTTCATGTGGGGGCCAGACCCGATGATTTACGACACCACCGCATTCCCTCTGCCTCCCGAGAGCTGGAACCTCATGTGGGATCCGAAGCTGAAAGGGAAAGTTTCCGTGTGGGACGATCTTTCCACCGTCTATATGGCGGCCCAGGTGCTCGGCTACGACAAGCCCGATCCCGGCCGTCTCTATAATATGACCGACGAAGAACTCGACGCCGTCAAAAAGAAGCTGGTGGAGTTGAAGCCAAACATTCGCAAGATGTGGTCCACGGGCGGCGAACTCACCAACCTTTTTCAGAACCACGAAGTGGTGATCGCCATGGGCTGGCCGCTCATGACCAACCAGTTGCGCAAGAGCAATTTCCCGGTGGGCGAGACCATTCCCAAAGAAAACACCACTGGCTGGATCGATCACCTCATGATCACCGCCGGCAGTGAAAACAAAGATCTCGCCTACAAGCTTCTAGAATTCATGATCCAGTCCGAGACGCAGAAAAAAGTAACCGACGTGACCGGCTACACGCCAGCAAATCCCCACGCCGCGCAGTACATGACGCCAGAAGAAGTGAAGAACCTGCACCTGGACGACGTGGACAATTACCAGAAGCGTTTATATTTCTGGCAGAATGTTCCACGCCGCGCCAAGTACAACGAGATCTGGAACGAAGTAAAAGCAACGCAGTAGTGTGTAGCGCGGGCGCCCTCGCCCGCGTGCAAGCAGCGCCGAACTGACAGCCATGGCAACGACGTCAGAACCCGCAATCGCAACCAGCAGTCCACCAAGCTCAGCATCCCTGCTCTCCATCCGCAATGTAGCCAAGCATTTCGGCAAAAACATCGTGCTGCGAGACATCTCGCTCGAAATCGCCGAAGGCGAATTCCTCACCATCCTCGGCGAGAGCGGCTCGGGAAAAACCACGCTCCTGCGAATTCTCGCCGGCTTCGAGCAGTCCACCTCCGGAGAAGTCTGGATGTCGGGCGAGCGCCTGGACACCGAGCCTCCCTATCGCCGCCGCGTGAACACCGTCTTCCAGCACTACGCGCTATTCCCGCACATGACCGTCGAACAAAATGTCGGCTACGGACTGGCAATCGCCAAACGTCCAGCGGCCGAAATTCAGTCGCGCGTGGCCGAGGCGCTGGCCAAGGTCAAGATGTCCGCCAGCGCCAAGTCGAAGCCCTCGAAAATCAGCGGCGGACAGCAGCAACGCATCGCGCTCGCCCGCGCGTTGGTGAATCGTCCGCGTCTGCTTCTGCTCGATGAGCCGCTCTCCGCGCTCGACGCCAACCTGCGCCGCCAGATGCAGGTTGAACTCAAAGCCCTGCAACGCGAAGTCGGCATCACCTTCATCTTTGTCACGCACGACCAGGACGAAGCGATGGTGATGTCCGATCGCATCGCGTTGTTACGCTCGGGCGAACTCGAGCAAGTCGCCAGCCCGCGCGAAATTTACAACCGGCCCGCCACCTCCTATACCGCGCAATTCATCGGACACACAAACTTATTGCACGCCGACATTCGCCATGGCACGGCCACCAGCGGCGCGCTGAAATGGCCGACCTCACTGCCCGATGGCACGGCCCTGTTCTCACTGCGTCCAGAGTGCATTCGCCCGGCGACCGCTGCGTCTCCCGAAACCTCGCGTTCTCCAGGGAATGCTGCGACGGTTAGTTTCGGAGCCCAGCTTCGCGACCAGGCTTTCCACGGCGCAACCGAACTTCTGCGCGTCGAGTCCGATGGCGGACTGACCCTTACCATCCGCACCGCCAGCCGCGACCTGCCCAATTCCGAAGCTCCGCTGGAGTTCGAATTCTCCGCCGCCGATGCCATCCCCGTTCGCGCCTCCAACTCCAACTCCAGTTCCAGTCAAGAGGACGGCCCCTGATGTTCTCCCGCGCCTACCGCACCGCCATCACCGTTCCGCCGCTCGTTTGGGTCGCCGTGTTTCTGCTCGTGCCCTACCTGCTGATGTTTTGCTACAGCTTCTGGTCGGTCTCCGAGTCGGGGACCATCGTTCATTCCTGGAACCTCGAAAACTACCACGAGCTTCTGGCCAAGCCCGTTTACTGGCAGACGCTGCTGCGCTCCATGTGGATCGCCGCCCGCGTGATGTTTTTTTCCATGCTGCTCGGCTATCCGCTAGCCTACTTCCTCTCATTCCACGCCGGCAGCAAGAAAGATCTCTACTATCAGCTAGTCATCATTCCGTTGTGGGTGAGTTACTTGGTGCGCGCCTACGCCTGGAAGACGATTCTCGGCACCGACGGCGTCCTCAACACGCTGCTGCAATACGTCCACCTAACCAGTCACCCGCTCGACTTCCTCCTCTACAGCCCGTTCGCCGTCGTGCTCACATTGACGCACATCTATACGCCGTTCACGTTCCTGCCAATCTACGCATCGCTAGAACACATTCCGCGCAATCTCGTAGAAGCCTCGCACGATCTAGGAGCCACGCCCCAGCAAACTTTCTGGCGCGTGATCTTTCCGCTCTCCATTCCAGGAGTGCTAGCCGGAGCAACCTTCGCCTTCGTCCTAAGCCTGGGAGACTTCCTGTCGCCGCTCTTACTAGGCGGTCCCAGCGGCATCATGATCTCAAACATAGTAGTAAGCCTCTTCGGGGCCGCCTATAACTGGCCGTTAGGAGCCGCCATCTCGCTCTGCATGTTAGCCCTGGTGCTCGGGCTGATCTTCTTCTCCGAGCGCCTGGAAAAGAAGTGGAGTTTCTCGTGAGCGCGTCAATCCGGTGGAATGAATTGCTCAAGCCTCCAGCCCCGGAGGGGCGATCCAGCTTAGCCCAGCGCTTCAGCGCTGGGAAAAGCGGGACAAATGATTCAAGTCCCGGAGGGACGGCCCAGTTCTCACGTACCCTCATGAGCCCCTGCGGTGCACAGATATGAAGCGTGCTCTACATCAAGGCCCGCGCTGGCTGACCGCTCACGCCCTCGCCGTCTTCGCCTTCCTCTACCTGCCCATCGCCATCCTCATCCTCTATTCCTTCAACGGACAAGGAGTAGGAGGCTTCCCGCCGCGCGACCTAACGCTCAACTGGTACCGCATCCTATTCAACGACGGGCCTATCTGGGATTCGGTCCTAAATAGTTTGATGGTCGCTTTCGCGGCCATGCTAATCGCTCTAGTCTTCGGAATCCCCGCCGCGCTAGCGCTAGATCGCGCCCAATTCCCCGGCAAAGCCCTGTTCCGCCGCCTGGTTCTATTGCCGCTAATCCTACCCGGCATCATCACCGGCCTGTCGCTACTCATGCTGTTCCGGGTAGCCGAAGTAAAACTAAGCCTGCTAACCATAGTCCTCGGACACGGCACCGCGCTGATTTCAGTAGCCACCACCGAAGTCTTCGCCGGATTGCAGAAACTAGACCGCGCCCAGGAAGAAGCCTCGCTAGACTTAGGAGCGACTTACTGGCAAACCTTCTGGCGCATCACGGTTCCCAATCTCAAGCTCTCTATCATCGGAGCCGCGCTCCTGATCTTCACCCTATCCATGGACGAAATAGCCGTCAG
>JBEKFN010000107.1:0-11565 GCA_050013295.1 Terriglobales bacterium | reverse complement strand
AGAAAAAACCTGGCGATAAGCGAAGCGCTGCAGCCATACCTGGCTTAGCAGCCAGGCGTCTTCGCGGGCTTCGGGCTGGCGGCGCTCCAGGGCGAAGGCGAGCGCCGAGGCGAGGAAATCAATTACCAGGAAGGCGACGAAAAAGATCAGCAAGCGCTGGAAGCTGGCCGGATCGGTGGATTCAGGGTGAAAGTGTTTCTGGATGAAATACCAGATCACTCCAACCACAAACATCAGGTCAATGAAGGGCGAGACCAACGGAAGCAGAATCTGGAAGATGAGGATGTTGGGAAGTGCGACGAAACCCAAGGCACCTTTGCGCGCGAACACGCCCTTATGCTTAAAGATGGCCTGCAGAATTCCGAACGACCAGCGAAAGCGCTGGCGCATGAGCGCGTTGGCACTGGTCGGAGCCTCGGTGAAGGCGAGGGCCAGGTCTTCGTATTCCACGCGATAGCCGTTGCGCAAGAGCGCCATAGTCAGATCGGCGTCTTCGGCGACGGTGTCCACGTGGTAGCTGCCCGCTTCGCGGACCGCCGCGGTACGCCAGGCGCCGATCGCGCCCGGCACCACGCTCACCGCGCCCAGGGCATTGAGCGCCCGCCGCTCAAAATTCTGGCTGGTGATGTATTCGAGCGCCTGCCAGCGCGTCCAGAGGTTCACGCGGTTCCCAACCTTGGCGTTGCCGGCCACGGCTGCAACTTTCGGATTGAGGAAGTGGGGGACGAGGCGGGCGATGGCATCCGGAGCAATAATGGTGTCGGCATCGATGCCAACGAAGAGTTCGGCATCGTCGATGTGCTCCAGTCCGAAGTTCAGCGCCTCGGCTTTGCCGCCGTTGGGCCTGGTGAGAATCAATACACGGCCGGCAGCTTCTTCAGCGGCAAAGGCGCGGCGGGCGATTTCCAGAGTGCGATCCTTGGAACCGTCATCGATGACGATCACGCGCAGATTGGGATAGTCGGAATCGAGTGCGCCCTGGACCGTGCGTTCGATGACCTTCTCCTCGTTGTAAGCGGGGATGAGAACCGCGACCCGGGGCCGGTAAGCCGCAATCTGCTCGGGCGTTCCATACACATGCGAGCGGAGACGGTCATAGAAGGCGAGGATGCCGACCGAAATCAGGCGCCCAGTCATCAGGATGTCACCCAGGAAAAAAATGACCGTGATGCTCGCCATGGTCGCACTGAAAAGCCAAAAGCTGATCCAATTCAGCCGCGCGGACCAATACTCGTTGGCCGGAAGCGGCGGCATGACATCCGCTTTCGTTTTGCCCATCAACTGGTACACGGGGACAAATTGAAATCCGCGGGCACGAGCGCCGTCGATAATCAGCGGAAGCGCCAGCACGGTTCTTTCCCGATTGCCGCCGCCATCGTGCATGAGAATGATGTTGCCGCACTGCGTATCGTTCGCTTGGCAGGGAGGCAGGTGGTCGAGCACGCGAGCGGCGATTTGTTTTGGCGAGAGCGCGGGCTCGTCGTTCCAGTCCCGGGTGTCGATCTTGTTGCCGATAGTGATGTAGCCCATGCTTTGCGTAAGTTCGAGCGGCCGCACCTCGTCTTCGGTATCTGGCTCCGCATCGACGGAGTACGGCGGACGAAACAGCATGGCGCGAACGCCCAGGCGGCTGGCGAACAAGCGCTCAGTCAGGTTCAGTTCCACCTTCATGTAGCCGCTGCCAATCGAGCTGATGTCGGGATGCGTAAAGGTATGGTTCCCGATTTCATGACCTTCGCGGTAGATGCGCTGGGTCAGACTGCTGAACTTTTCCGCCTGGATTCCGATCAAAAAGAATGTTCCCGGCACATGTTCGCGTTTGAGGACATCGAGAATCTTTGGGGTCCACTCCGGATCAGGACCGTCGTCGAAGGTCATGGCCAGCTGGTTCTTGCTGAAGCCATAGCGCGCCACACGATACGGCTCAGGCAGACTCTTGAAGGTTTCCCCGTCGATGAGTCCGGTTTGCTTGTCTATGGTCAGGTCGCGCTCGCCATCGGTAGGCCGCGCCTCGATGTGCAGGATCTCGCCGCTGCCCTCCATATCGACGTCCTGGCCTGGGGGAACGTCCTTCAATCGATCCGACGCATTCGCTTCTCCGGGCATATCCCACACCCGCCACAGGGAGCGGTCTTCCGCGCCCAGTCTCCACAAGGCGAAGGTCTGGATGCCGAGGGTCTGCGCGGCGCGCATCTGGTTCAGCGTAGTTACCGCATCCAGGAACCAGACATCGTGGCGAAAGTTATCGTCATCGCGATAGCTGAAGTGCGGATTGAGCGCGTCACCGTCAAAATCAATGTCTTCTTCGGAATCGCGCGCCCCGATCCAGGCTTCCTGCACGGAAACGGATTTGTCGGCCTCTCCCGGGGGAAGCTTGCCTTTTTCTGTTTTTGGCCGCTCGACCCAGTCGTACCCGTAGTTGCCGATGGCACAGATGAGCTTCTCTTTCGGAATTTCTTCGATCGCGGAGTCAAGGTTGTCCGTGAACCAATCCTGCGAAGCAACAGGGCCAGGGGTTCCGCCGGGAAAGTGCTCGTCGTAATTCATGATGACGACGCCATCCACAGCGGACGCAATCGCCTTGTAGTCGTAATCCTGGTTGCGCACCTGGACGCTCACGTACAGCTTCATCCCCTTGGCGTGCAGGTCAGACGAGAGCTCGTTCAGCAGAGCCACGTATCCGGGTTGCGCTTTCTTCGGGAAGGACTCGAAATCGATCATCAATCCGCGGTAATGATCGGAGGCAAGATAAATCCCGATCTGGCGCCGAAAATTGGCGCGAGCTGCCGGATTGTTCAAGAAGTCACTGATCCTCGGAACAAAGTCGGCACCGTCAAAGTTCTGCACCACCGGAAAGACTTCCATGTTGGTGTCTTCCGCCTTCAAAAACTGCATTACTTTGTCGTCGATGTGATGGACCGTTTGCCCCTGAACCACGTCAAACATCGTGTTCGTTTCCGGATCCGAGGCTTGCAGATGGCCGTCTGCACTGAGAATCTGCAGCCACGTCGGGAAGAGTAAGTCGATTTGGCGCGCATACTCGCGCAAGGAAGAAAAGCTGGCAGCGTCCCAGGAAACGTAGAATGCGGCGCGAACCCCTTGCTCGGAGTTTAGTTTGAGCTGCGAAGGAGCTTTGCGGGATGGGTGCCGGTGTCCAGCGCGGGCCAGAGTTGCCAGACGGCGCTTCTCGCGCGCTCTCACTTTTTCGTCTTCTTTCAGAGCGTGGTAAGGCTTCTTTTCCGACAGCCAGGAAAGATCGGGCAGAGGTTCGCTGCTCAGGGCACTATAAATGAAAAAGACCACCAGCAAAGAAAAAGCCAGGGCGGCCGCGTCTACAAAGCGGCGAATGCGCTTCCAGCGCGCTTGCAAGGGATCGTAAAAAACCTGTTTTGCCATCTTGTGGTGCTCCCTTCATCCTAAGGTGAGATCGGCGGGGGGTCAAACCCGGGTTGTCAGACGTCGTCCGCTGTTCGTCGTTCGGTGTTCGCCAGTGCTTCGCGGATCGCCGGTTTTAGCGAAAAGCCAACAGCGAACGACGGAAAAGCGAACAGCGAATGACGCGCTCTTCGTCGGGGGCGCGGAAAATCGCACGATTCGCGATATATTCCCAACGTGCTCAGCTTGATCCGCGAACACCGCAGGTTTTTTCTGGTAACCACACTGGCCGCCCTGGCATTGCGGCTATTTTTCGTCGTCTATTTCCCGGCGATCACGGATGACTCGCGCATCTATGCCGACCTCGCCACCAACTGGCTGCAGCACGGCATCTACGGCCAGACGCAAGCCAACCAGCCAGAGAAACCGATCTTGCCGACCGACGCGCGCCTGTTTGGATATCCCGCTTTTCTGGCCGGGATCTTCTGGCTATTTGGGGTCGGTAACTTCAAAGCAGTTTTGCTGGCGCAGATTCTGGTGGGCCTGGCCACCTGCCTGATCGTTGCCGACCTTGCCCGCCGCGTCGTTTCCGCCCGCGCGGCGAGAATCGCTTTTCTCCTGACGGCGCTGTGTCCATTCCTGGCAAACTATGCCGCCGCCGAACTTACGGAAACATTGGAAATCCTTTTTACAGCGCTCGCTCTCGATTGCGCTGCTGCCGCGCTGGGTCGGATGCATAACGCTCGTTTAGACGCGGGCGTTCCTTCGGTAAGCCCAGGGCAGGCTCTCGACCAGACTTCTTGTGAGCTCTGGGCCGCGACCGGCGCGGCAATTACAGCCTGCATCCTGCTGCGTCCCGATGGCGGCATCCTGCTGGCCGCGGTCTTGCTTTATCTGGCGGTCGTGGCGTGGAAGATTCTGGCATCGAAGGATCACGTCGGCAAGAAAAACACGGCTGGGCTTATAGTCGCTGCCATCATCGTCGCAGCATTTGCTCTGGCGCCGCTCGTTCCCTGGACGATTCGTAATTTTCGCACCCTCCACCATTTCCAGCCGCTGGCTCCGCGCTATGCTAACGACGCGGATGAGCTCGTCCCCCGAGGTTTCAACCGCTGGACCAAAACCTGGATCGTCGACTACGTGTCGGTAGAAGAGATTCTCTGGAACGCTCCTGACGACCCGATTGACCCAAAGAAACTGCCGTCGCGTGCCTTCGATAACCCGGCGGAACGGGACGCAACGCTGGCCGCCATCGCCGACTACAACGAGGCGCAGGACATGACGCCCGAACTGGACGCACTCTTCGGTAAAATCGCCGCCGACCGCATTCGTGCTCATCCTCTTCGCTACTATGTTGTGCTGCCCGTGCTGCGCATCGCGGACATGTGGCTGCGCCCGCGAACTGAGATCCTTCCTCCCGATGCGCGCTGGTGGGAATTCAATGACGAGGCGAAGTATTCGATCATGGCAGTAGGATTCGGACTGTTGAATCTGGCATACGTGGCGGCCGCGCTCTGGGCGCTCTTGCATGGAAACTCCCGCCAGCCCTCGGGCATGCGCTGGGCCGGATTGTTGGTCAGTTTCCTGCTGCTGCGCTCGGCATTTCTGGGGACCGTGGAAAACCCGGAACCGCGCTACGTGCTGGAATGCTATCCCGCCATCCTTGTGCTGGCATCGTCGTGGCTGGCACGGCGCAGGGATCATTGAGAACTGAATTATTGAGTCATTAAATCGTTGAGTGATATTGAAATGACTCACTGCCTCTGTTAACTCAGCGGCGAGTCGGTCATGCGGAAACGCGTGCGGACGTGTTCGGACAGCACTTCGATGGCAGCGCGATTGGCCACTCGATCGGACTTCGTCAGATATTCAATCGCGTCCACCAGCATCTTTTGTCCGTCCACGTAGCGAGGGTCGGTGGTGCGTTCGCGCTTTTTCCGAAAATCGGGAGGGACGGGAATGGTGAACACTTTGGCCATGCGAACTCAACTCTCCGGGGTTCTCTTCGCAGTATATAGCCGCAACCGGTCTTTTTCAGCTTGTTTCTATGGGTCCGGGTTTTGCAGGATGCGTCGTGGAAAATCCTATCCTTGTGGCGAGACGAACCTGGTTCTCTTGGTGGTCTTCAACTTAAACGCGTTCTCCGGAAGTGGTTGATTGATCTGAATATCGGAATACTTCGCCACGCGGTAGTTGCCGTCCGGCTCAAAAAACTGCTGCTGCACCGAAATTCCCTTGGCCGGGTCGATCCAGAGCAGGATGCGCGCGATATTGTTTCGCCAACGGGCCGACTTCGGAATCAACTCCAGTTTCTCCGCTTTGACGCCGTTGGCAGTCTCTGATCCCAAATACCTCAGGTCATAAGACTTGAACAGGTCGCGCCCGCCGCCGCCGAAGCCGAGCACCAGAAAGCTCTCGACATCGACGCGATTCTTACCCGGACTATATTCGTTGACCTGATCGATCTTGGGTTGGTACACCTGCAGCTTACCGCCGCTGTAGATAACGTACTTCTTGTCGGGCTCGACGAAGTCGGCAGCCATCTGCACTTCGCCGCCTTCACGCCGGAAATAAATCCTGCCCTTCTGCGTCTCGGTTTCGTTGATGACCTTTTGATATTGATCCCAAACAACGCTCGCCTCGGTGGTCTTGAAGCTCTTAGCGGCAGCATCCATCTGGGCGAGAACGCGCTCCAGTTCAGGGGATTCGCCAACAATCTGCGCCCAAGCGGCCGCAGTCAGCAGACAGCAGACAACCGCGATTCTGAGAACAAACGTCTTGTGCACAGCTTTCATTTATGACACGTCGCAACCATGAAACTTTGAAACCTTCTCTTACTCTTTTTCAACCCAGACTTTGTAACTCAGCGTGTGCCCCTTGGCGTCTTTGACCGTCTCGTACTTTGTAATGCTGACCGCTCCGGAGATGGGTTCGATAATCTGTTCCAACTGCCGGCGAACATCTCCACCCGGAGCGGCATTCACTGCCGAGGCTTGAATCTGATAGATGAACCCGCCCTTCTCGTCGGGAATCACAACCACGCCGGTAAGATGCGGATTGCGCTCGACCGGTTTGTCCTTGAAGTTGATGAAGTACGGGGAAACAAAAACAAAGAGGAGAATCAGTGTAACCATGATGTCGTAATGCAGGCTGCCCCGCTCATACGACCAAAGAATGTAGCCGCGGATTGTGCGCCAGATCGCACCCATTGGAGAAACGGCGCTTGCAAGCGCCGTCGAGGCTGTTTCGGGTTGCCGCCAGTGTATTTTGGAATTCATGCGATGGCAAATCGAGCCAGCCGCGCGTTTTATGCCGCGATCGGCGCGAGTTTACGCGCTCCTTGTTAAGATGCGGCCGCTATGCGGTCGGTGCCCATGTAAGGCTGCAGCGCCTCCGGAATGCGCACGCTACCGTCGGGTTGCTGATAGTTCTCCACAATGGCAACCCATGTACGTCCTACCGCTAATGCACTGCCATTCAACGTGTGCACGAATTCCGTCTTGCTCTTGCCCTCCGGACGATAGCGAATATTCGCCCGTCGTGCCTGAAAACTTTCAAAGTTCGAGCACGACGAAATCTCGCGGAACAGATTCTGTCCCGGCAGCCAGACTTCAAGGTCATAGGTCTTGGCCGCAGAGAATCCCATATCGGCGGTGCACAGCGTGACCACGCGGTAGTGCAGGCCGAGCTTCTGCAAGACGGTCTCGGCATCGTGGGTCAGCTTCTCCAGTTCATCGTACGAAGTCTCCGGACGCGAGAACTTGACCAACTCCACCTTTTGAAACTGGTGCTGCCGGATAATTCCGCGCACATCCTTTCCGTACGATCCGGCTTCGCTGCGAAAACAGGGAGTGTACGCGGTCAGGCAAACCGGCAAGCGCGCCGCGTCCAGCACTTCGTCGCGATAGAGATTCGTCACCGGCACTTCGGCGGTTGGAATCAGCCATAGTTCTTTCTCGCCGTGCGGGACGCGAAACAAATCCTGCGCAAACTTCGGAAGCTGGCCCGTGCCATACATCGACTCGGAGTTCACGAGATACGGCGGAAGCACCTCAGTGTATCCGTGCTCTCGCGTGTGCAGATCGAGCATAAAGTTGGCGAGGGCCCGCTCCAACCGCGCGCCCCGCGCCCAGTACACGGCGAAGCGAGCGCCCGACAACTTGGCGGCGCGCGTCAGGTCGAGCACTCCGAGCGCCTCGCCAAGTTCCCAGTGCGGCTTGGGCTTGAAATCGAATTGCGGCGGCGCGCCCCAGCGCCGTGCTTCCACATTATCTTCGACGCTCGATCCCACCGGCACGCTGGCATGCGGAAGATTCGGAATGGACGTCAGAATTTCGCGCAGGCGAGCTTCCTGTTCGCCCGCCTTTTTTTCGGACTCTTGAATCTGCTCTCGCAGTTCCTTCGTCTCCTGGATCTGTGCCGAAGCATCCTGCCCGCTTTTCTTGAGCTTGGCAATCTCTTCGGAAGCCCGGTTGCGGCGCGCCTGCAGGGTTTCCGCTGCTGTGATGGCCTGCCGGCGCTCGGCGTCGATGGTTCGAAAGTCCTTCAAAACTTCCGCCGGATTCATGCCGCGCTGCCGCAGCTTTTCTTCCACCAGCGCAAGGTTGTCACGAACAAAATTCAGATCGAGCATTCTGCTTTAACTTTAGCTGAAAAACGCGATTCCGTGCACGCCGACGGCATGACCAACGCTGGCAAAAACCTTTAACGCAGAGGACGCGGAGAACTACGCAGAGGTTTCTAGCCTTCTCTTCTCGGCGATCTCTGCGTTGCTCTTTCGAGTCCTCTGCGTCCTCCGCGTTAAAGGTTCTTCTGCTGTAAACTAGCTCGCGATGAGACTCCCCCGTTCCCTGGTCGTGGCGCTGTTTTTGCTCTGCTCGATCACCGCCGCGTTCACGTCCGCTTACAACGCCCGCCCCAAGCTCATTGTCGTCATCGTGATTGACCAGTTCCGCGGCGACTACCTCGAACGCTATCGCGACCAGTTCGGCGACGGAGGTTTCCGCGTATTTATCGATCGCGGCGCTTATTTCACCGACTGCACCTATGACTACGCCAACACCCGCACCGCCCCCGGACACGCCACACTTTTCACCGGAAGCTACACCAGCGGACACGGCATCATCGCGAACGAATGGTGGGACCCGCAGAAGAAGAAGCGGGTAACGTCGGTCGAAGACGACACCACAAAACTCGTCGGCGTCGGCAAAACTGGGGTAGGCGCGTCGCCACACAACCTCATGAGCGATACGCTCGGGGACGAATTGAAACTAGCGACCGGCGGCAAAGCCCGGGTATTCGCCATCTCGCTAAAGGATCGTGCCGCCGTCCTGCCTGCCGGGTTTTCCGGAGACGCCGCCTATTGGATCGATCCCAAGAGCGGCGACTGGATCACCTCAACCTACTACCGTCCCGATCTCCCCGAGTGGGTGCGCAATTTCAACGGCAGCCATCGCGCCGAAAAATTTTGGAATCGAGAGTGGCGAGATAAAGACGGCGACGGAAATACCCTGGGCTCGACCGTACGGCGAAACGGCAAAGACGGCACGCCCGCCAGCTTCTACGAGGTTGTCGGCTCCACTCCCTTCGCCAATGATTACCAACTGGAATTCGCCAAGGAACTCGTGTTGTACGAAAAGCTGGGCGCAGGCTCGGCGACCGACCTGCTGGTGATCAGCCTCTCCGCCAACGATATTCTCGGCCACCAGGTTGGTCCCGACTCTCCACAAATGCGCAGCATGGCGCTCGAACTCGACCGAAGTTTGGCGGAGTTCTTCGGCTTCCTCGGTCATCAGATCGGAATGGCCAACGTGTGGATGGCGCTTTCGGCCGATCACGGCGTCGCGCCCCTGCCTGAATTTGCGAAAACTCTTCGTCTGCCCGCAGACAATCTCGACGCGAAAGCGTTGCGCGAACAGATCAATTCGCTGCTCTCGAAAAAATTCGCCAAGAAAGCCGACTACGTGCTCGATCTCGATTACCCGGTCGCCTGGCTGGACAAAGACGCGTTCGCCGGAACTCTCGGCGCGAAAGACGAATCCGTCGCCGAGGGCGAAGTAGGCGAAGCCATGAAGCAAATGGGATTCACGGGATACTTCGCCAAGTCGCAACTCGCTCGTGGAGATATTCCGCCCACCGAGATCGGCCGCCGCTATGCCCATAGCTACACTCCCGAAGGCGGATATTATGTGATCGGCATCCCCGTTCCCTTTCAAGTCGGAATCACAAAGGGGACCGATCACGCGACGCCTTTCTCGTACGATACCCACGTGCCGCTCGCCTTCTATGGCCTCGCCTTCCAGCCCGGAATCTACCGGACGCACGCCGAACCGGTCGACCTCGCGGTGACGCTGGCCTCTTTGCTCGGAATCAACGCGCCCGCGCAAGCCACGGGACGAGTACTGACCGAAGCGCTGCTTCCGACCTCGCATCATTCCACCGCGCCATCGGCCATGCCGGCCGCCACGCCGCCCGGGGGAACCCAATGACGCCTATCGGCAATCCGGACTTGACCGTCAGCTTCGCCGGCATCGAGCTGAAGAATCCGATCATTGCTGCTTCCGGCACATTCGGCTATGGCATCGAATTCGAAGACATCATGCATATCGACCGGCTCGGCGGATTAGTCGTCAAAGGTCTCTCCAAAGAACCGATCACCGGAAATCCGCCGCCCCGCCTGTTTGAAACCGCTGCCGGAATGCTGAATGCTATCGGACTGCAGAATATCGGCGCACCCGCGTTTCTCACCGAAAAACTCCCGGCGCTGCGCGCGAAGAAAAATGTCGTTGTGTTCGCCAATGTCTTCGGCTACACCCGCGCGGATTACGAGCACACGATTGAGATCCTGAATCAGGGCGAGGGCATTGCGGCCTACGAAATCAACGTATCTTGCCCGAACACGGCGCACGGCGGCATTCAGTTCGGCAGCGATCCGCTCTTGCTCGACGAAGTGGTGCGGACGGCGAAGCGGGTGTCGGCGCGGCCGATCATCGTGAAACTCTCGCCCAACGTCACCTCGATCGCGCAGATGGCATATGTTGCCCAGGAAGCGGGCGCCGACGCCATCTCTCTGGTGAACACGTTTCTCGCCATGGCGATCGATGCGGAAACGCGCCGCCCGAGAATTGCCAATGTAACCGCCGGCCTCTCCGGCCCGGCCATCAAGCCCATCGCGCTGCGCATGGTGTTTGATGCAGCTCACGCCGTGAAAATTCCCGTGATTGGCATGGGCGGAATCACCAGCCCGGTGGACGTAGTGGAATTCATGTTGGCGGGAGCGAGCGCGGTCGAGGTGGGAACGGCGAGTTTCTTCGATCCGGTGGCAACCGAAAAGCTAGTGGAGGCGCTGACCACTTACTGCCGCGAACATCGCATCGAGCGCCTCAGAGACCTCACCGGCGGTCTCCTGACGGATTGATTCTGCGTCCCTGCTCCGTTTCCTGGGAGGCTGCGAAAGAACGTGGGTTTCGTATCAGGGCATCGCGTCAGCGATGCCGTAAGTTGGCAGAAATCAGACGCCCCTTTAGGGGCTGGGGAGCCTGTGGTCGAACTCGAAGCTAGTTTGCGGCATGCCTGAAGGCGTGCCCTGATACGAACCTATCGTCCGCTAGCGTGCCAGATCGATCCCGGCGACTGATAGTTCATCCCTTCGCCCCACACCACGTGCGTATCTCCGTGGTTGTCGATAGCCATTCCGAAATAATCGCCAAAGGGAAAACGGAAACCTTCCTTACCTATATAACGATAGCCGCGCACGTAGCCCGAGATCCGTATCTCTTCTCCCCAGGTCGCTCCGCCGTTGCTCGTACTTCGATAGTAAGTGTTCCAATACGGAGAGTTGCCGGAAGAGTTGCGCTGATCCATCCACGCTATGCGGACGTCGCCGCCGTTCCCGGCCACGATCGTCGGGAAAGCATGTTCCACTCCCGGCTCAGCGGAGGAAACGCCGACGCGCGGCAACCAGTTTTCGCCGCCGTTGGTCGACGAGGAGAAGTAAATGCGCTGCGGCCCCAGGGACGAACTGCCCGCGTTCCAGAGCGCGTAAAGAGTTCCGTCGGTGTCAGAAGCTAGCGCGACCTGCGCGCCCAGATAGCCCTCGCCGCATTCCTCATCCTCGCAGCCGGGTGCTGCCGCGGAAACGTCGAGTCGGGTCGCACTCCAGGCCTTGCCCCCATCCGCCGACTTCGCCAC
>JBEKFN010000106.1:0-11568 GCA_050013295.1 Terriglobales bacterium | reverse complement strand
CAGACTGGCAACGCCGTCTCCGGCAGCATCCGTGTACTCTATCCTGCCGCCGTTCCAACCATGCAAAAGTATCTGGCAATGGATGACTTTTTGGTGCTCATGTGGATGCGCCAGCAGCCCGCAATGGCCGAGATTGCGAAGGATACAGGATTCGCACAGTTTTACGCTGAGCTAAAAGTGGGCATCATGAAGAAATAACGGCGGATTCGGTCGTTTAGAACTGTCTCAGCATCAGCGAGGTGATGCAAGATGAACCGGACCGACCACTTGCCTGATCCGTAATTGCGGTCGAGTTGCTCGTCGCTCAAGTCAAAGTAACTCAGCGTTCGATTCCTCGCCGCTTCGAGCCGCGTGACAATGTCCATTTCAATCCCCTCTGATTTCCAAATGCGCTCCTGTGTGCTTCACGAGAATAGGCAACAAACGCCAGCACCGTGGAGCCGATTGTTCCTCTTCCGCGATCTGCCTTCTCGGCGACAGTCGATAGCGCCCACACATTGGGAAATTATGGCAGATCGACTGGGCGGTTCATATTGGACGGCAGCACTCACTTGGGAGAGTCCGCCCCGTTGCCCTTGTTGGGATGGACACAGTTCGTTCCTCCAGCCGAGACGTTTCAGAGTCGCTCTGGGGCACAGAAGTGTAGCTAAAGTGTAGCTTTTGAGCGGTGGAGCGGTGGGTTAGAATGATCCCCTCTCATCCAGTGGATTCGAGGACATTCCTCTCCGCCAGAGAGCAAAAAAAGCTACACGAAAGCTACAAAAAAGCTACAGACAAGCGTATATTTGTTCCGCCATCAACGATGGCAAAATCGCTAGGCACTCGAAGCAAGCCGTTTGAAATCAGTGATAAGTAGCTTTGGATTCAACGCAAGAATCGAATCCCACTCTCTCCGCCATATTTTCAATATGTTGCGGGTCATGAAACCCTTTGAAACCCTCTCACTGTTTCTGGAGGGCGAGTTGGACCACTTTCGAGTGAGCCTCTGCCATCTCGCTTGTCACCACATCCCCGTAAATATTCATGGTGGTGGTGATCGAAGCATGACGCATCAGTTTCTGTTGCACGGCAATCGGAGTGCCAACAGCATCCAGCCACGAACGGTAGCTATGACGCATCGTGTGCGTACCTAAACTGCCGATCCCAGCATCCCGCGCTGCTTTGGAAAACACCCGCCACACCCACGGATAGGACCAGGGCAAGCGACCGAGCTTAAGAGGACTGGCAAAAACCCAGTCGCCCTCGCCGGCAAATTCCGTTTCCTGTCGCCAGGCTTTCAGAACAGCCAACATTGCAGGATCAATGGTCATGCCCCGGCCGGAGTATTCCGTCTTGACGCCTCCGACTACTTGCCGGACGATGCCGCGTTCCACGGTGAGCTTCGAGTTGAGCCAGTCCACATCGGACCACCTCAACGCGAGGCATTCGCTGATCCGCAGCCCGAACGAAATGCACACCAGAGCCATCGTTCGGAAAGCCCCTTCCAGGTGAGCAAGGAACCTTTGGAACTCTTCCACGGTGAGGCAGCGAGGCTTCCTCAGCCGCTTCGTAGCACCCTTGATGCGTACCAGTTCCATCGGATTGCGCTGCACCTCGACATCATCCCGGTACATTGCGTACTCCCACAACTCGCGGATCACGCCGCGCACGTGAACCTTGCTCTTGGGAGAAAGCGGAAGGGATTTCAACCACAGGTCAACGGGCCGCGCCTGGAGATCTGTGATCGGCTTCTCTCCCCACTCGGGGATGATGTGGTTTTTGAGCCAGGCCTTGATGGAATGGCTCGTGCTTACCCGTGTGGACATCCTTTCGAGTTTGAACTGTTCGACCAATATGCTCACTATCGGGACTACCTTGATTGGCCTCGCCAGCATCCTCCGAAACGGCTCTGCGGCCTTCTCTGCGGCTGCCCGCGAGGGCAGTTCACGGATCGTGCCGAGCTGTCTCCGGTGCGGCTTGCCGTCCTCAAACCACTTCAAATGCCACGTACCACGTTTTCTGCTGTAAATAACGCACTGTGACGCTCTCAATTTGCCGCTCCTTTCCCGGAGCGCACAGGTAGCGGTTTGCAGATTACCACAGGGTTGGAGAGCAGCGCAGAGTCAAGATCCTCTTTGCGGAACCTCCATATGCGCCGTTTCGTGCCGGAAAGGGCATAAGCCCGAACTTTCCCTTGGCGGACCCACAGGAGTAGGGACCGCGGCTTTACCTTCAGGTAAGCGGCGGCCTCCGAAGCCGTGAGCCAGTCGGATTGAGGGACCGTGTTCATTTCGGAGTCCGATTTCAGATTGAATTCATTGAGCCGGCGTTTCCACGAGAACGGCGCGCCATTTCTTGAACCACGGCCTTCGCGATTTCGTTGACTTCCGATGGCACTGCCTGTTGTGGTGTTGCCAAACCTCGAATGATTTCCCCCTGACGCTGGCACGCAACTTCGCCATAACTAAGAAAGGTCGTCAAAACTCCTTCGTGCCCGAGGTTCTGACTCCATGCCTTGAATTGTTCGGGGGTTTTGCAGACCTCTTGGCCGAGTTGGACAAGAGTATTTCTGAAGCTATGCGGGTTGAAATACGGCAGGCCAGCGCTGACGAAGGCTTCGCGAAATATCGTGCGAATGGGCGAGGCACTGCTCCAGTGATCTCGCTCCAGGCCTGACACTTCGGACTGGCGAGTCGCCCCCAGCGCTATGCGCGTTGCCGGGAAAAGAGGATCGTCGTTGCCCCATAGTTTGCATTCCCGGAGATACGACACCCACTCCTCCACAATCCTGCGAATTTCATCGCCCACAGGAAAGAAGAAGGTTTTGAAGGTTTTGCTGAATTTCGTCTGAACCTCTCGCGCATCTTGGTTGACACTGCCTTCGATTAGATCAACATGCTTTAGCTTCTTTTCTGTATGAACCAGTTTCAGCTTTGGGCGCAACCCCCTTGGGTCAATCTGCTGATTCTGATTCCATTGGCAGCCGCCTACGGCTTTCGGCGGGCAGGACACCTGCTTGTCGGGCGGCAGCTGATTGTGATCACTCTCTTCGCCGCCGCATTCGGTTTTGTGGAAGCTTCTGTCGTGGTGTACCTGCGGGCCGCGACAGGTCTGCTGCCCGGCTACGCCGAAAGCTTGGCAGTGGTTCGGCGACCTCAGGAGATTTATGATGCGTTGGGTTCATAGCCAACCGGTGTGCTTGGACGTGTTTTCTTAACTCGCTCGAATTCTTCGACCGCCGGGTCTATGGAGTCATCTTCAGCGGGAGCCGGAAGTGACGAAAGTTATGTTGATTTATATTAACCAATATGCAAATATTGCAATATATACATGCCTGAGTTGTCACAATTTACAGCCGAGTTTTTCAAGGCGCTGGCGCATCCGATGCGCGTCAGGATACTGGACACGCTGCGCTCCGGTGAAGTCGGGGTCAATGAGCTCAGCATCCGTCTGAAAGTTGAACAAAGTACGCTTTCTCAACAACTTGGAGTGTTGCGAAAGAGCAGCATTGTGGTTGGTCGCAAGGAAGGCCAGAACGTTTACTACTCCGTGCCAGACCATGCAATCTTTCGTCTACTTGACGATGCCCGGCAGGTCTTCAATAACCACCTGGTAGACATAAGGGACCTCCTTTCTCAACTCACCCCGGCGGGGGAAAAGTGAGCGGCTCACTCGACGTTGGGGACCGCCCGGTGTCCGCACGCTTGGAATCCAGCATTGCTCCGTGGCGAATTAGTGGTCGGTCGGACGGACACCTGTCCTAATGACGCAAGTCGCCTTCAGTTCGTTCCTCGTGGTAACGCTATTGGTCCCCGTAGTCACTCTGATTTTCCATCGGTGGACAAAGGCGCGCGCCCTTCCTCCCGTACTACTAATGGGATCGTTAGCGGTCGGGATTGCCGTGGCAGCGGCGGGGTTCTACGATGGGCAAAAGTTCGCGGTTGATGTTTCGCAAGTGGCATCGTTCTCCTTCGCACTCAGCGTGGACCGGCTCAGCGCGTTCTTTCTGTTCTTGGTTTGCTCTGTCTCCGTGCCGGTCATCCTGTTTTCGAGTTCATACATCCCGCGCCACTATTCCGGAGCGCGCCGGCATTGGCTGTGGGTGCTTTTGCCTCTGTTCCTGCTGTCGATGGTGCTGGTCGTAACTGCTTCCACGCCATTTGCGTTCCTGTTCGGGTGGGAACTGATGACCCTGTTCTCCGCCGGCCTCATCTTGATTGATGGCGACTCAGAGCAGCGGCGCCACAACATTTTTGTCTATCTCCTCATGATGCACGCCGGTGCAGCAGCCGTTATCGGAGGCTTCCTTTTGTTTCTGCCGCATGCCAGCAACTTCGCCGAGATGCGGGCGAGCGCGGCCGCGATGCCGCCATCTCTACGCACCGCCGTGTTCTTGCTGGCGTTTGTAGGATTTGGAACCAAGGCCGGAATCGTCCCGCTGCATCTTTGGTTGCCCAGAGCACATCCGATTGCGCCCAGCCCGGTATCGGCCTTGATGTCAGGCGTCATGCTGAAAACCGCGATCTACGGATTTGTCCGCTTCGCTTTTGATTTTCTGGGCGGCGGCCCCGCCTGGTGGGGATATTTGGTGCTATTGGCGGGCTGCGTGTCAGGCCTGCTGGGCGTGCTCTACGCCATCGCGGAGCATGATCTAAAAAGATTGCTCGCCTACCACAGCGTCGAAAACATTGGCATCATCTATCTCGGCCTGGGGGCGGCGCTCGTGTTTACGGCCAACCATGCCCCGCTCTGGGCTGCGCTTGCACTCACCGCCGCCCTGCTCCATTGCTTGAACCACGCGATTTTCAAAAGCCTCCTGTTTCTCGGAGCCGGAGCAATTTCTGACGCGGCTCACACGCTCGATCTGGAAGAACTCGGCGGCTTGCTGAAACGGATGCGCCTGACCGGCACCATGTTCCTGATTGCCTGTTGTTCCATCGTTGGCTTGCCGTTGTTCAACGGCTTCGTCAGCGAATGGCTCACCTTCCGCAGTTTTCTGGCGGCCTCAGAACTGACGAGTCTCTCCGCGGCCATCATCCTGCCCTTAGCGGCGGGCGTACTGGCGCTGATCGGCGGATTGGCAGCCGCGTGTTTTGCAAAGGTGTACGGCGTTGCCTTCCTCGGACGCCCGCGCAGTCGCGAGGCGGAGATCGCAAACGATGTTTCTCTGCCCATGCAGGCAGGCATGGGAGCCCTGGCGGCAGCGTGCGTCGTGATCGGAGTTTTTCCCGGTCTGGTGTTGCCGAGCCTGGGCAAGTTAACCGAGGAACTTCTTCCCGGTGCTAAGCTGCCGCCAGCGGCAACATCACTCTCAGCCCTACTTCCCTGGATAGCGCTCTTCGTTCTAGCGCTGGTCGCCGGCATTGCCGCACTTAAGCAAACGAAGAAACTGACAGCGACTTGGGCCTGCGGACTGCCTGGCCTGAACGAGCGTATGCAGTACACTTCCACCGCCTTCTCCAAGCCGCTGCGAAAAGTATTCTCGCAGGTGTATAAGGTGGACCGTACCGTCGAAGTGGTTCCTGGCGGCACTCCATATTTTCCAGTATCGATCTCGTACCGCTCGGTTCGCACGACCTCTTTTGAAAAATCTTTGTATCGGCCAGGCATTGACGCGATTGTCGCGGCGGCGCACCGTTTGCGACAGCTTCAGACCGGCAATATTCAGATCTACCTGCTCTATATCTTCGCCGCCCTGGTCGCCCTTCTGGTGTTCATGAGGTTCGTATGAAACTCGCGATCAATCCTGCGATCAATGCGGTGCAGGTACTGCTTCTGGTTCTCGTGGCGCCCCTGGTGCGCGGTGTAATTGCTCAGCTCAAAGCCAGAATCCAGAATCGGCACGGTGCCAGCGTGTGGAGGCCATACGCCGAGCTGTTAAAACTCTTTCGCAAAGAGGATCTCGTACCGGATTCGGCTTCTTTTGTTTTTCGCCTAGCTCCCATCGTCCTGTTTACCTCAACCCTGGTGGCTGCGGCGTTTGTTCCACTGCTGCACGGCTCGGCCCTGCTCGACGCCACCGGCGATTTCGTGCTTCTCGTCTACCTGCTGGCGCTGGGGCGTTTCTTCCTGATGCTCGGAGCGATGGATGGCGGCAGTTCCTTCGGAGGCATGGGAGCCAGTCGCGAAGCCCTGGTTTCGACTTTGGCTGAAGCTCCCTTCTTGTTGGCGCTCGTGTCGGTCGCCATTGCGGCGCGTTCCAGCAGTATCGCTGGAATGGTGCGCTGGACCCTGGGGCAAGACTTCTTCCAGTTCTCAGCCGTTCACGCCCTGGCGTTTGCGGCCCTGGCCTTGGTCGCCATCGCGGAAACGGGACGGATCCCGGTGGACAATCCCACCACGCATCTGGAGCTGACCATGATTCACGAGGCGATGGTCCTGGAGTATTCGGGACCGAGCCTCGCTCTGATCGAATGGGCAAGCGCAATCAAGCTCACTGTGATCATGGCATTGTTGATCGCCCTGTTCGTCCCTTGGGGAGCGGCCAGCAGCCTTTCCGTGCTGGCAATCCTAATCGCGTCGCTGGTGCTGCTCCTGAAAATGGCTGCACTCGTACTCGTGCTCGCGTTGGTTGAGTCGAGCGTCGCGAAGTTGCGGATGTACCTGGTTCCCGATTTTCTCGGGGTAGCGTCAGCGCTGGCGATCCTCGCTGTGGTTTTTACAGCGCTAATGAGGTGACGCGAGGTGAACGATGGGTTTCGAGGTGAATGATGGGTTTATTTGAGACAGCTGCGGCCAAAGCCCTGGCGTCGTCCGGAGTGTTCTTGTTCATGACCGTGCTGCTGATCGCGGCCGCTAAGCGGACTTCCACCTGCATCGCTCTGTTCAGTTTGCAATCGCTGGTCTTAACCGCGCAGATCATCGCCATGTCCCGTATGCACCATTCGACGGAAGGCTTCGTGATCGCCGTCATGGTGTTGACCGTCAAGGTGGTCGCGATTCCGTATGCCCTCTATCGCATCGTCGAAGAACTGAAAGCGCCGCGCGACGTTTCTTCCTCCACCTCGTCTTCCCAATCGGTGTTCATTGCCGCCGGACTCATTCTTCTCTCCTTCTTTGCGGTGCGCCCGTATGCCGGCGTCCTGGGTGGCGACCAAGCCATGCTCGCAGCCTCGGTCGCATTGGTGCTGACCGGCGGTTTCCTCATGATCAGCCGTAAGAAGGCATTGATGCAGGTCGTCGGGCTTCTGGTGTTGGATAACGGCATCTTCCTTGCCGCTCTGACCACCACATTCGGTATGCCGTTAGTTATCGAGATCGGAATTGTCTTCGATCTCTTGATGGGAGTCTTCTTGATGGGACTGTTTGTATTTCGAATCCGCGACACGTTCAACCATGTCGACGTATCCAAGCTGCGGCGGTTAAGAGGCTGATGCATGGTACTCCTTCTGCCATTATTCATACCGCTGGCCGGCGCGCTCTTCGTCTTCTTGTGCCGACAGCCGCACGTCGTGGTGCGCGCCGCCCTCACCACAGGCGCCTTGGAACTCGCCGCCATCGGTGTCACCGTGTACAGCATTCATTCGCACGGCGTTCTAAATGTCGGACACTATCTGCGCGCCGACGGGCTCACCTCGTTCTTCCTTATCAATCTCGGCCTGATTTCCGCGCTCGTGCTCGTCTATTCGTCGGGATACCTTCGCCATGTTCCGGAAGGAAGGTTCTCTTCTCTACGTTGGTTTTATGGGCTGGTTTTCCTGTTCCTGTTCACCATGGTCACGGTGTACCTCTCGGCCAATCTCGGAATGATGTGGATATCCGTCGAGGCCACAACTCTCGCGTCCGCTTTGCTGGTGGGCTTCTACAACACCGAAGGCGCAGTGGAGGCGGGCTGGAAGTATCTGATCGTCTGCACCGTGGGCATCGCCTTCGCGCTGTTCGGTACGATCGCCCTCTACCTGGCGGCCGTGAAGGGCGGAGTCAGCCCTCAATCGGCGCTCGATTGGGGCACCCTCATGGCCGCCGCTCCCAGTCTGGTGGGAGGACGCGAACTGCTGAAACTGGCATTTGTTTTTGTGGCGGTGGGATACGGAACCAAGGTTGGCTTTGTGCCCATGCATAGCTGGCTGCCCGATGCTCACGCCGAGGCCCCGTCGCCCATCAGTGCTCTCTTGTCCGCGGTCCTCCTGAATTGCGCGATGTACGCGCTGCTGCGCTTTGACGCGATCACTTCGCGGGCCATCGGCAGTGGCTTCAGTCATACTCTGCTGCTGATCTTTGGCGGCGTTTCGCTCGCCGTGGCCAGCCTGCTGATGATTGTGCAGCGCGATCTGAAACGCCTGCTCGCCTACAGCAGCATTGAGCACATGGGCATTGTGGCGATCGGCATTGGTCTGGGCGGTGCACTGGGCCTCTATGGTGCTTTGCTGCACACTTTCAATCACTCGATCGCCAAGACATTTCTGTTCGTTACCGCCGGCAATGTTCAGGGCAAATTCGGCACACTCCGCATGGAGCGCATTCGCGGCATGGCTTCTTCGCTGCCTTGGACCGGCGGCGCCCTCATCTTGGGCGGCCTCGCCATCACCGGTATGCCACCTTTTGGATTGTTTGTCAGCGAACTCATGATTCTTACCGCGGCTTTCTCGACGGCACACTATTTCATCGCCGTGCTCATGCTGGCCGCGATTTCCGTCGTCTTTGGCGCTCTGCTCCACCATTTCCAGCCCATGCTCATGGGCAAGCCCGAGGATGTTCGCGTGCCAACGACTTTGCGGGCATCGGAGGTTACCGTCATGGGTGTTTGCGCTCTATGCCTGGTGGTGTTGGGCCTACATATCCCAGCGGCCTTTGCTGCTGTTTTGCGCGGCGCGATGGCGGTATTGCAACCATGATCCGAACCCTTCCCAACAGCGAGGCGGGCGTATCACGAGCGCTGGATCTCTTGCGCACCGCGAACACGCGTCTGGTCTCCATATTTGGCAGCACCGATGACAACCACGTACGCCACGTTCACTACCTCATCGACGTGAATGGCCGTGAATACCGCATGCTCAGTTCGCCAGTCACCGGACCCATTGCTTCGGCAACTCCAGTCACGCCCTCGGCCGCCTGGTACGAACGCGAACTTCATGACCAGTACGGCATCGAGTGTGTCGGGCACCCTGACCCGCGTCCTCTGTTGTTCCACGAGAATTGGCCGGAACATGTCCATCCCATGATCGACAATGCCTCGCATGT
Source organism: Terriglobales bacterium (assembly GCA_050013295.1). Lineage (GTDB taxonomy): Bacteria > Acidobacteriota > Terriglobia > Terriglobales > Acidobacteriaceae > Acidiflorens. The sequence goes on along the minus strand of JBEKFN010000106.1, from coordinate 2,409 downwards.
GCCCTGGACATCGACCGAAGGCCGCTACCGCTTCCTCAAAGTGCAAGGGGACGGGGTTTGCGAGGTGCCCGTCGGTCCCATTCACGCCGGCATCATCGAGCCTGGGCATTTTCGTTTCAGCGTCGTCGGCGACACCGTTCTCCATCTTGAACTGCGGCACTTCTACACCCACAAGGGCACGGAGAAGCTCTTTGAGAACACTCCAGTGATGGACGGCGTGATGATTGCCGAATCCGTTTCCGGCGACAACTGTTTTTCGCACGCGGTGGCGTACTGCCAGGCAATTGAGAGTGCATTCGGTATCTCTGTGCCCCCGCGGGCACAGGCCATCCGCCTCATCGGACTCGAACTGGAGCGCATGATAGCGCACATTGCGGACGTTGGGGCGTTGTGCGGGGATGTCGCATTCAGCGTGCCGTCCGCGTATACCGCGCGCATTAAGGAAACTATGCTCCGGGCTTCAACCCGCTTTTTTGGCACGCGCTTCTGGCGCGGCATAGCCGTGCCTGGGGGCGTCACCCGTGACTTGTCCAATGCGGAAACCAGTGAGTTCGGCAGGATGGTCACGGCCGCCGCCCGCGATTTCGCGCAGATGGCACGCCTCATCCTGCACACGTCGTCAATTCAGAACCGCTTTGAATCGACCGGAATCTTGACCGCCGAAATCGCCAGGCAACTAGGGGTCGTTGGGCCGGTGGCGCGCGCCAGTGGAATTCGACTTGACGTCCGTTGCGATCATCCTAGCGGGCGTTATCGCGACATCAATGTGGACGTCCCACATTACAAGTACGGAGATGTGCTCGCGCGGGCGCGAATCCGAATCGACGAGACCGCCATATCAGTGGGCCTGATCGATGAAACGCTGAAGGAACTTCCGGCGGGATCGGTTCTTGTCCCCGTGCCCTTATTGGGAAACGCAGAGGCTTTCTCAGCAGTCGAATCGCCGCGGGGCGAACTTCTCTACTGGGTGAGAATACGCGACGGAAGAATCACGCGTTGCCACATCAAATCGCCTTCGTTTCAGAATTGGCCCGCTCTGCCTCTGGCTATGCCCGGCAACATCATTGCGGACTTTCCCCTGATCAACAAGAGCTTCAATCTCTCTTACTCCGGGTGCGATCGATGATCGGCGACGCCGTCCAACTCAGTCTCAGAAGCCCCCAGGTGCTGATTTCGCTCAGCGAACTATTTTCGAACGCCGCCGGAAGCCGCATGCCCGAGGTCCTGCCGGACTTGCTTACCGTCGAAATTTCGCGGAGCGTCGTGGCCGCCTGTCCGACCTCCGCCTTGCAACTTGACGAGGCAGCCGGGCGGACTCGGTTGATTCTTAACTACGGTGAATGCATTGCGTGCTCCCGTTGCATCGCCGCCGGCAACGGAGCATTCCGGTACGCGGAAAGGGTCGCCCGTTGTGGTGTTCGGAAGGAAGCACTGATTCGACGCTGGGATATCCAGGTTCGTGCTGAAGTTGTTCAGGACGATCTTGTCTTATCTCAAGCAGCAGAGCAGATTCGTTCCTTGGTCGGTCGGGCGCTGAATATCCGGCAAGTCGATGCCGGTTCATGCAATGGCTGCGAAGGAGAAATAGTCGCCCTTACCAATCCCTACTATGACCTGGAGCGATTTGGAATTCACTTCGTTGCCTCCCCGAAACACGCCGATATGCTGCTGGTCACGGGGCCTGTAACCCGAAACATGGCAGCAGCCTTGAGACACTCCTATGATGCCGTACCTTCTCCGAAATTGGTTGTTGCGGTTGGGGCCTGTGGATGCAGTGGTGGAATCTTCGGTGGCAGCCATGCCGTAGTCGGTCCGGTAGACGCGGTAATTCCCGTAGACGGATATATTCCCGGTTGTCCTCCAACTCCGAGCATGCTCCTCACCGGTATCTTGCAGGTTCTAAGCCCTTCCTTGTCGCCTCCGCGAAGGCGGAAGTAGCGCCGCTGGTCAAGCGGAAAGCTCCGCTCCCAAAAACCGCGCCTGGCAGTTTCTGAGTCTGCCGCGAGGCTGCGACAATGATCATGCTCACGATGGTCGCGCTGCCTGCTGCTTCCACGAGACGAGAGCGATGGGCGGCCTTCATCTGGGCGTTCGCATTCTGGGACCTCTCGTACTACGCGGGGCTGTGGACGACATCTGATGGCCGACGTCGTTCCTGGATCTCGATGTGCTTTTTCTCATTCCGGTCCCCTGGATCGCACAAGTCTGGTTTCCCTTGCTGGTGAGCCTTCTGACTATGCTGGTTATTGTGTTGCGTCGCGGGAAACAATCTCGCTAACCTGGCGACTGGGCTGGGCGGTGCGGGCATTATTACATGGACGAAACAGCCTGGTCAGCGCTTGAGCAAGGATTCTGTCGCCGGTTCGAATCGAAGCATCCGTACCTTCTGAGTTGACCAGCTAACCGGAT
>JBEKFN010000105.1:0-11568 GCA_050013295.1 Terriglobales bacterium | reverse complement strand
TTCAGCCGCTCCGCATAGTCATAGAACACTTGTCCGGCCGGGGTCAGGGTTACGGTCTTGCCCGAGCGGTCGAGCAGGCGATCGCCATACTCCTGCTCCAACTGGCGGATTTGGGCGCTGACCGCCGATTGGGAGCGGAAAACTTTCTCTCCAGCGCGCGAAAAGCTGCCCTGTTTGGCCACTTCCAGAAACGTGATGAGCTGATCGAAATCCATTGAGTTTATGCCGGATTATAATGGATTGGGCCGGTTTCGCGGGAAATTAGGCTTAATCTGTCCGGAAACCTCGAAATTCTGAAATTTGCATTCTTTGTATCGAAATTCTGAGTTTTACTTTCCGGCCTAAATGTTAGTAACTAATAGGTTGAAGAAGTGTGTTCCTGAGCCGAAGTGCACGGCCCCCCGTAGCCTTTGCGGGCAAAGTCCCCACTCATGAACAACTGATCCGCGAGCGGCGGAGTATGCCGCAGAAGATGGCGATGACGACGCGTCGGAAAAATCCGAATGTTCCTCCACCCGCCGAGGGTCTGTACCATCCTGCGCAAGAGCACGACGCTTGCGGGATCGGATTCATAGCCCACGTTCGCGGCCACAAAAGTCACGACATCGTAAACAAGGGAATCCAGGTGCTGCTCAACCTGGGGCATCGCGGGGCCTGCGGATGCGATGCCGAGACCGGCGACGGCGCCGGCATTCTCCTCCAGATCCCACACCAGTTTTTTGTGCGGAAGTGCGTCCAGTTGGGTTTCGACCTGCCTGCACCCGGCGCTTATGGCGTGGGAATGACGTTTCTGCCGGTGGAGAAACATCAGCGCTTGCAATGTGAGGGTGTTCTGGAACGCATTGTGCGCGAGGAAGGATTGACGGTGCTTGGCTGGCGGGATACGCCTGTCAAAGCTGCCGCGATCGGCCGCGTGGCGCGAGGTTCGCAACCCTACATCCAGCAGATTTTTGTAGGCTGCGGGGCGTTTACGGATGAAGACGTCTTTGAGCGGAAGCTTTATGTGGTGCGCAAGCGCGCCGAGATTGAGATCGCAGCGTCCGGAATCGAGGATGCGGAGACCTTCCATATTCCTTCGCTCTCTTGCCGCACCATTGTTTACAAAGGTCTGCTGCTCGCCCCGCAGATCGCCAACTTCTATCAGGAGCTTTCCGATCCCGACGTGACCAGCGCGTTGTGTCTGGTGCACCAACGCTTCTCCACCAACACCTTCCCGAGTTGGCAACGAGCGCATCCGTACCGCTACATCGCGCACAATGGCGAGATCAACACGCTCAAGGGCAACGTCAACTGGATGCACGCTCGCCAATCGCTGCTGCAGTCTCCCTTGTTCGGCGACGATCTGAAGAAGCTCTATCCCATCATTGCGCCGAATGGCAGCGATTCCGCGAACTTCGACAATGCCGTCGAACTCCTGTTTCAGGCGGGGCGCAGCCTGCCGCACGCAATGGCCATGCTGATTCCCGAAGCGTGGGCTGGAAATTCCCACATGAAAGCGGAGAAGCGAGCGTTTTACGAATATCACGCGTGCTTAATGGAACCCTGGGATGGGCCGGCGGCCATCGCGTTCACCGACGGCAGAGTCATTGGCGCCATCCTCGACCGCAACGGCTTGCGGCCCGGGCGTTACGTGGTCACGAACGACGAGCATGTGGTCATGGCGTCCGAAGCCGGTGTGCTCGACATCGAGCCGGAAAACGTAAAGATCAAAGGCCGCCTGCAACCGGGGAAGATGTTCCTGGTGGACACGGTCGAGGGCCGCATCGTCCCTGACAAGGAAATCAAACACTGGCTGGCTTCGCGACAGCCCTATGCGGAGTGGCTCAAAGATAATCAGATCACCATCGATCAGTTGCCCAAGCCCTCGCGCATGCACCACCCCGATGCGGAAACCCTGCTTCGCCGGCAGCGCGCGTTTGGTTACAGCGATGAGGACCTGCGCATGATCCTCGGGCCCATGGCCGCGAAGGGCGAGGAGCCAGTTGGCTCCATGGGGACGGATACGCCGCTCGCTTGTCTCTCGGACCTGCCCCAATCGCTGTTCAGCTACTTCAAGCAGCTCTTCGCACAGGTCACCAATCCTCCCATCGACCCGATTCGTGAAGAGATCGTGATGTCGCTGATCAGTTACATCGGAGCCGAACGCAACATTCTTTCGGAAGAGCCCGAGAACTGTCACATGCTGAAGCTGGCCCACCCGCTTCTGACGAACTTCGAATTGGAAAAACTGCGCCGAGTCTCAACCGGGGATCTGCTGGCCATTACGCTGCCAGCGCTGTTCCGCGCCAGCGAAGGAGAAGCGGGACTGAAGCGGGCGCTCGACGAGTTATGCCAGCGCGCGTCGCTCGCGGGAAAAGCCGGCTACACGCTGCTGATTCTTTCCGATCGCGGCGTGAACAAGGATTACGCTCCCATCCCCAGCCTTCTGGCTCTGGCCGCCGTGCACAACCTGCTGGTCCAGGAGGAGACACGAACCCAGGTCGCCCTGATTACGGAATCGGGAGAACCTCGCGAGGTGATGCACTTTGCGCTGCTCAGTGGCTATGGGGCGAGCGCCATCAATCCTTATCTGGCGTTGGAGAGCGTGGAAAGTCTGGCGCGGCGGGGAGAGTTGTCGGACGGCGTGACTCCCGAACTTGCGATGAAGCACTTCATCAAATCGGTGAATAAGGGTTTGCTGAAGACCTTTGCCAAGATGGGTATCTCGACCTTACAGAGCTACCAGGGAGCGCAGGTTTTCGAAGCCATCGGGCTGAACAAGGAACTGGTGGATTCGTACTTCACAGGTACGTCGTCGCGTTTAGAAGGCATCGGCCTCGAAGTGCTCGCCCGCGAAGCGCAATTGAAGCACGAGCACGCGTTCCGCCCCCTGACTGAGTCCGAGACGGAACTCGCGGTCGGAGGAACTTACCACCAGCGAGTCAACGGCGAGTATCATCTGCTGAACCCTCTGACCATCAGTAAACTGCAACAGGCAGTGCGGCAGGATAGCTTCGAGACCTTTCAGGAATACACCGACCTCATCGACAACCAAAGCAGCAACCTGGCTACGCTGCGCAGTTTGATGAAGTTGAAAAAGAGCGCCAAGCCAGTTCCGATCGAAGAAGTCGAGTCCGCCAAGGAGATCGTGAAGCGCTTCACAACAGGAGCCATGTCATTCGGCTCGATCAGCAAAGAAGCGCACGAGACTCTGGCCATCGCCATGAACCGCATCGGGGGAAAGTCCAATACCGGCGAAGGTGGCGAAGACGAAGAACGCTTCAAGCCGGATGCGAACGGAGACCTGCGGCGCAGCGCCGTGAAGCAGGTCGCGTCGGCGCGCTTTGGAGTTACTGCGAACTACCTGGTCAACGCGGACGAGTTACAGATCAAGATGGCACAGGGCGCAAAACCCGGTGAAGGCGGGCAACTTCCCGGGCACAAAGTCGATGAAGTCATTGCGCGCATTCGACATTCCATCCCCGGCGTGGGGTTGATTTCGCCCCCGCCTCACCACGACATCTATTCCATCGAAGATCTCGCGCAGCTAATCTACGACCTGAAGAATGTGAATCCGCAAGCCCGAATCGCAGTGAAGTTGGTGGCGGAAGTCGGAGTGGGCACGGTGGCGGCGGGCGTGGCCAAGGCACACGCGGATGTTGTCCTGATCAGCGGCGACAGCGGAGGTACGGGAGCTTCACCGCTGAGTTCCATTAAGCACGCCGGCATTCCCTGGGAGCTTGGTTTAGCGGAGACGCAGCAAGTGCTGTTGTTGAACGACCTGCGCAGCCGAATCCGCGTGCAGACGGATGGCAAGCTGCAGACCGGCCGCGATGTCGTGATCGCGGCGCTGCTTGGCGCCGAGGAATTCGGTTTCGCCACCACGCCGCTGATTGCGCTGGGCTGCGTCATGATGCGCAAGTGCCATCTCAATACTTGCTCCGTGGGCATCGCCACGCAGGATCCCGTGCTGCGCAAGCGCTTTCAAGGGCAGCCCGAGCACGTCATCAACTTCTTCTTCTTTCTGGCGGAGCAGGTGCGGCAGTACATGGCCGAGCTGGGCTTCCGGCGCATGGACGAGATGATCGGGCGGGTTGACATGCTCGACGTGCAGCCGGCCGTGAATCACTGGAAGGGGCGAGGCCTGGATTTGTCGGCCATTCTCCATGATCCGTCCATGCCGGCGCGCGTGGCACGCCGGTGCGTGCAGGCGCAGGACCATGGCCTGGAGCAGGCGCTGGATCACAGACTTTTGGCCCAATCGCAGGCGGCGCTCGAAACTCTTGCACCGGTTGTGATCAAGCTACCGGTGCGCAATGTTCATCGCTCCGTGGGAGCCATGCTGAGCGGAGAGATTGCCCGCCGCCACGGGTCCGCGGGCCTACCCGACGATACCATCCGGATTCACCTGGATGGATCGGCCGGGCAAAGTATGGGCGCGTTCCTGGCCAAGGGAGTCACCCTCACGCTCGAAGGCGAGGCCAACGATTACGTAGGCAAGGGCCTGTCCGGCGGACGATTGGTGGTGTATCCGCCGCGACGGTCGAGTTTCGCCCCCGAAAAGAACATCCTGATTGGCAACGTCGCGCTCTACGGCGCCACCAGCGGCGAAGCGTTTTTCAACGGGGTCGCAGGCGAGCGGTTTGCGGTTCGCAACTCCGGAGCGACCGCGGTAGTCGAAGGAGTTGGCGACCACGGCTGCGAATACATGACGAAGGGGTTGGTGCTGGTACTCGGGGCCTGTGGGAGAAATTTTGCCGCGGGCATGAATGGCGGCGTCGCCTACGTTTTTGACGAGAGTGGAGACTTTACCGAAAAGCGCTGCAATCTGGGCTCGGTTGATCTTGAGCCAGTTCTCGATGCGGAGGATGCCCAGTTCGCCGAAGCCCAGCTCGTCGAGACCAAGCTCGTCAAAGATCTTGTGACGCGGCATCTGGCGCTGACGGGCAGCCCGCGTGCGGCTTGGCTTCTCGACAACTGGTCTGAGGCGCTATCCCGGTTTATCAAGGTCTTTCCCCATGAGCACAAGCGAGTGCTCGGAGTGAGCCGCAGACGGCAGCCTTATATCCCGAGTCCGCCGCCAGCCGAGCCAGCCCCGGCCGAGCAGGTGCAACATGGGTAAGGACACGGGATTTCTGGAATACGAGCGCGAGCTTGCCCCTCGACGTCTGGTTTCTCACCGCGTTAACGATTGGTTCGAAATCTATCACGATTTTCCCGAACGGAAGCTTCGCACTCAGGGTGCGCGCTGCATGGACTGTGGCGTGCCTTTTTGCCAGACCGGATGCCCCGTCAACAACCTGATTCCCGATTGGAACGATATGGTTTATCACGGCCGTTGGAAAGAGGCGGTTCGCCAACTGCACGCGACCAATAACTTCCCGGAATTCACCGGCCGGATTTGTCCAGCGCCGTGCGAAGCGTCTTGTGTGCTGGGCATCAATCAGCCTGCGGTCACCATCAAGCAAATCGAGAAAAATATCGTGGAGCGCGGCTTTCGCGAAGGTTGGATCCGGCCCGAGCCGCCAACAGTTCACACCGGGAAAAAGGTTGCGATCGTGGGTTCAGGGCCCGCTGGATTGGCCGCGGCCCAACAGTTGTGCCGCGCGGGACACACCGTAGTGGTCTACGAAAAATCGGACCGCATCGGTGGGTTACTGCGCTACGGCATCCCCGAATTCAAGATGGAGAAGCACATCATCGATCGCCGCCTGGAGCAGATGTCCGCTGAGGGCGTGAAATTCGTTACTGGCGCGGAAGTGGGCAGGAATGTCGCGGTCGAGGATCTGCTCAGCGAGTTCGACGCGACTGTGCTCGCCGGCGGAGCCGAGCAGTCGCGCGATCTGAACGTCCCGGGACGAGAGCTGAAGGGAATCCATTTCGCGATGGAGTTTCTGCCGCAGCAGAACCGTCGCTGTCTCGGCGACACGATCGAGCCGGAAACGGAGATTCTGGCCACGGGTAAGCGCGTGGTCATCGTCGGAGGCGGCGATACCGGCGCCGATTGCCTCGGAACTTGCCATCGGCAAAAACCTCTTTCCGTGCACCAGTTCGAAATCATGCCGAAGCCTCCCGACGAGCGCTCGCCCCTCACACCCTGGCCGCTCTGGCCCATGCAACTGCGCAGCGAAGGCGCGCACGAAGAAGGCGGCGTGCGCGACTGGGGCATCGCCACCACAAAATTCACTGGCTCCGATTCGGGTCAAGTTCAGCAACTGCACGCCGTGCGGGTTGGACCGCCGCCGAGGTTCGAGCCGATTCCTGGCTCTGAATTCACGATGGAAGCGGATCTCGTGCTGATCGCGATGGGCTTTGTGGGACCGGTTCGGAATGGAATGATCGACCGCTTGGGGGTGCAACTCGATCCGCGCGGCAACGTGGCCACGGACCAGAACAACATGTCGTCGCTGCCAGGAGTTTTCGCGGCCGGCGATATGCGGCGGGGCCAGTCGTTGGTAGTGTGGGCGATTGCCGAAGGCCGAAAAGCAGCCGCGAGTGTAGACGATTACCTGAGAACGAAAGCGATGCCCTTGACGACTCCAGCGGTTTCCAACTTCAAGGGACAACCGACCGCTTCATGATCTTGATCCTGACCACGCCGTCCGCCTAGCGCCCGCCTTCCAACTGCTGCGGCGCCGACTCGTCCTCCAGCACCTTCGCGACTCTCATGATTTCCCGCCCTGCTTCCGCATACCTCTTCGGTTCAATCCTCTCACACGCCAGGAACCGTTTACACTCCATTGCCTTGTAAAGGCCCAGGCCGATCACGGAGTCGATGAGGCTGGTGGCGGGTTCTGCTGGGGTTCGGCCGCAGTAGCCGCTGAGAACTGGGCCTGTCGCGAAATGATCTGCTGCGGAGTAGGAAGCGTCGAGGCGTCCCAGCCTCCGCCGAGTGCCTCAACCAATTGCACGCTGTCCACAATTTGCGTGATCCGCAGGTTCACGGCTGTCTGCTGATTGCTGAAGAGTGCGGTCTCGGCCGTAATGACGTTGAGGTAGGGGTCGATCCCGAGGCGGTAGCGGTCGGTGGCCAGCTTCAGGCTGCGCTGGGCGGACACGACCGCTGTATCTTGTTCCTGAATTTCCTTGGAAAGAATGCGCAGGCCGGAAAGATTATCCTCGACTTGCTGAAACGCAGTCAGGACCGTGTTGCGATAGTTGGCGACCGTCTGATCATATTGCGCGCGATATTGTTCCATGGTGGCACGACGCAGACCGCCATCGTAAATCGTCTCGGAAACGGCCGTGCCGACGGACCAGACACGGCTGGGCCAGGTAAGCCAACTGGAGGCCTTCGGGCTTTCAAACCCGGCGGAAGCGCTAAGCGTCACCGTTGGGAAATAGGCGGCTCTGGCGACGCCGATTTGCGCATTGGCCTGAGCCATCAGGCGCTCGTTCGCGGCAACGTCTGGGCGGCGCTCCAGAAGTTGCGACGGAACGCCAAATGGAATGGCTGGCGGAGGCGTTTTCAAGGGCTCGATCGCGATCGAGAAGGCAGAGGCAGGTTTACCGACCAGGAGCGCGATCGCATGCTCGTACTGAGCCCGCAAAATGCCAAGATTGGTGTCTAGCGCCTGGGTGGCTTCCAGTTGAGTTTCGGCTTGCGCGACGGATTCGTCGGAGTCGATGCCGGTTTCATACAAAGCCTTGGTCAGTTTCAGGGACTCCGCATAAGCCACCACGGTCGCATCCAGCAACTGTTTGAGAGCGTCCTGCCCGCGAAGTTGGAAATAATCGACTGCCACTTCCGCTTGAGCGGTCAGGCGCGTGTTCTCGAGGTCGGCAGCGGTGGCTTGCGCGTTCGCGGCGGCGGCGCGAACCAGGTTGCGCACGCGGCCAAACAAGTCAGGCGTCCAGGAAGCGTCGAAGGGTAGAGAGAACTCGTTGAAGGTCGTTCCGGTGGTCTGGCCGTTGGTTGTGGCAATGGCGGTGCGCTGGCGAGTGGCGCTGGCGCCGACGGTGAGCGTCGGGAAGTATTGCGCGCGAGCCTCCCGGACCAGAGCACGCGCCGCCATGAAATTGGCGAAGGCAGAGGCGACGTTCTGATTGGAAATGCTGACTTGCTCCTCGAGCGCGTTCAGTTGGGGATCGCCGAAAATCTCCCACCACTTGCCATGCAGAGCGCTGTCCTGTGGTTGTGCGACTTTCCAGCCGTCCATCTTCTTGAGATCCTCGGGAGTGACCTCTTTATACGTCCCCGGTGTTTCGACCGATGGGCGATGGTATTTCGGACCGACAACGCAGCCTGGTAAGAGGAGGAAGAGTGAGCTGCAGAGAAGCGCGGTCGCAGCGCGCATTTTGTTCGTTGCCTTCATCGGTGTCTCGGACTCCTTGCGGGGTTGACCCTTTCTGATCGCGAGTTCGCGTGGCGCATAAAAATCTCTGGTGAAACTCGAATTTTCAAAATCCGGCGTCTTAAGGCGCGTTCATAGTAGATGCACTTGCGACGCGCCTGAAGGCACGCCCCGATACGAATCTCACTCGCACCACTGAAGAACTTGTCATCCGAAGGACTCGATATGTCTTTGCCCCTCGAGCTTTCCGTGAGCGCGAAGCCATTTGACTCGCAAGCGGTCCAGCGAGAGATAAACGACCGGCGTAGTGTAGAGCGTGAGCATCTGGCTCAGAATCAGTCCGCCGATAATGGTGATGCCCAGGGGATTGCGGAGTTCCGAACCCGTGCCTCGGCCAAGAGCCAACGGCAAAGCGCCAAAGAGGGCGGCCATGGTGGTCATTAGAATGGGACGAAAGCGCAGGATGCAAGCCTGAAATATTGCATCGCGAGGGCTTTTGCCATCGACGCGTTCGGCGGCCAGCGCAAAGTCGATCATCAGAATGGCGTTCTTCTTGACGATACCGATCAACAGAATAACGCCGATCACGGCGATAATGCTAAGGTCCTTGTGAAAGATCATGAGCGCAAGGACGGCGCCGACTCCCGCGGACGGAAGGGTGGAAATAATCGTGAGGGGATGGATGTAACTCTCGTAGAGAATGCCCAGGACGATATAGACGGCCATGAGAGCGGTAATAATGAGAAAAGGTTCCGTCGCCAAGGAAGACTGAAAGGCCTGAAGAGTGCCAGAGAACATGCCGGTAATGGTACTGGGCATGCCGATTTTCTGTTCCATGGTGAGGATGGCCCTGGAAGCATCGCTGAGAGCCACACCCGGGGCAAGGTTGAAGGAAATAGTAACGGAGGGATACTGACCCTGGTGATTCACCGCCAGCGGAGCAGTGGACGGCTCGTAATGGGCGATGGCGCTGAGGGGCACGACTTTTCCTTGCGCAGCCCGGATATACACGTCGTTCAAGTTCACCGGCGACTGCCAGTACTTGGGTTCGACTTCCAGCACAACGTGGTATTGGTTGATGGCGGTATACATGGTGGAAACCTGGGCTTGGCCGAAGGCTTCGTAGAGAGAGTTGTCGAGCATCTGCGGGGTAATGCCGAGGCGCGAAGCGGTGGCACGGTCATAGGTAAGCATGGCCTGAAGACCGCTGTTCTGCTGGTCGGTATTGACGTCGGTGAGCAGGCGTATTTTTCGCATCTGTTGGAGAAGCACGGGACCCCACTGCACCAGGTCCTGTAAATTGTCGCTCTGAATAGTGTATTGATATTGCGCGCTGCTTTGTCTTCCGCCGATGCGGAGATCCTGTCCGGCTTGCATAAAGGTGTTTGCGCCCGAGACAGAAAGCAGTTTAGGACGCAGACGGTCAATTATCTGGCTGGAGGTTGCGTTGCGTTGGGCAAAGGGTTTCAGACCCATGAAGATGAAGCCGCTGTTGGTGGCCCCGCCGCCGCCCGTAAACGCCATCGCGTTGGCGACGGCTGGATCTGTTTTGACGATATCGACGATGCGCGCCGTGGCTTTTTGCATGGCCTGGAAGGAAGTGTCCTGCGAGCCCTGTATGCCGCCGAAGGCGACGCCGTTATCCTGCTGGGGAAAGAAGCCTTTGGGGACGATCCAAAAGAGGTAGAAGTTGAGAGCGATGGTGATGCCAAGAACGATTAGCGTCAGGGTGGAGTGTTCCAGGACCCAACCCAAGCTGCGCTCGTAGACGCCGAGTACCGAATTGAAGGCCCGCTCGCTGGCGCGGTACGCGGTGCCGTGCTGCTCATCGCGAAGATTCTTCAGCAGGCGAGAACACATCATCGGTGTCGTGGTTAGAGAAATGGCCAGGGAAACCAGGATGGCAACCGAGAGGGTCACGGCGAACTCACGGAACAGCCGGCCAACGATACCGCCCATCATCAGAATGGGGATGAACACGGCGACCAGCGAGATACTGATGGACAGCACGGTAAATCCAATTTCGCTGGCGCCCTTGAGCGCCGCTTGCATGGGCGCCATGCCCTGCTCGAGATAGCGGGTAATATTTTCGATGACCACAATCGCATCGTCCACCACGAAGCCCGTCGAAATGGTGAGCGCCATGAGCGAAAGATTGTCGATGCTGTAGTGAAAAAGGTACATCACGCCAAACGTGCCGATCAGGGAGACGGGGACGGCGACGCTGGGAATCAAGGTGGCGCGCACGCTTCGCAGGAAGACGAAAACCACCAGAATAACCAGGGTAATCGAGACCATCAGGCTGCGCTCGACGTCGCGCACGGAAGCGCGAATGGTTTGCGTACGGTCGAGCACGATTGCCGTGTCAATGGCGGAAGGGATCGAAGCCTTGAGTGCCGGAAGCGCGGCCCGGATGCGGTCCACGGTATCGATGATGTTGGCCCCGGGCTGGCGGAAAATAATAATGAGGACCGAGGTCTTGCCGTTGACGAAGCCGGCAGCCCGTATGTTTTCCGTGGAGTCCTGGACGTTCGCGATATCGGACAACTTGACCGCGGCGCCATTGTGGTAGCCGACCACCAGAGGCATGTAGTCCACCGCCTTCAGAAGCTGGTCGTTGGTTACGATGTCCGCCGTGGTTGCGCCACTAGTGATTTGGCCCTTGGGACTGTTGGCATTCTGCCGGCTCAGCATGGCGGCAACGTCCTGCAAGCCGAGACCATAGCTGTTGAGTTGGGTCGGATTCACGTCCACCCGCACTCCCGGCAGCGAACTACCGCCCACACTCACTTGCCCGACGCCCTGAATCTGAGAAAGACGCTGCTGCATGATGGTGGAGGCCGCGTCATACAGCGTGCCGCGGTCATACACTGTTGAGGTAAGCGCCAGAATCATGATGGGAGCATCCGCCGGGTTGACCTTGCGATAGACGGGATTGCCTGGGAGATTGGTGGGCAAGTAACTGCGCGCGGCATTGATCGCGGCTTGGACGTCGCGAGCGGCTCCATCAATGTTGCGGTTCAAATCAAACTGCAGCGTGACGCTGGTGGTGCCGAGAAAACTGGACGACGTCATTTCCGTGATGCCGGCAATTCTCCCGAACTGGCGCTCCAAGGGAGTAGCGACGGAGGAGGCCATGATCTCCGGACTGGCTCCCGGCAAACTGGCCCCAACCGAAATGGTGGGGAAATCGACCTGCGGAAGCGGGGAGACGGGCAACTCCCGAAAGGCGACGGCGCCCGCCAGCACAATGGCCGCAGTCAGGAGGGTAGTGGCCACGGGCCGCCGAATAAAT
>JBEKFN010000104.1:0-11616 GCA_050013295.1 Terriglobales bacterium | reverse complement strand
GAAGAGACGGCGATCGCTTCCGTCGTAGTGCGATATCCGCTGTGACTCAGGTCGACGGCAACTCCATTTTCGTTCATCTTCTTAACTGCCGCCACACCTGAGTTGCTCAAGCCGGCATTACCCGGCTCGAGACAGCCGTCGCCAAAGGAATTGCGGTTGTTATAGGTGATCTCCATGATGCGCACACCAAGATTGCGGAACATCTCGATGCGCTCGGGATCATCCTCCAGAAACGTGGTGTACTGGAAACCTGGAATTATGCCGACCTTGTTCTCCCGCTTGGCACGGGCGATATCCGAATGTTTGCGAATGATTCCGAACGCGTCAGGATACTTCTCAGCCAGCGCTTCGAGCCAGGCGAGGTTCTTGACTGTGCCCTCAAAATTCCGGTCCGAGACTGTGCAATTAACAGCGGTAATCCTCGATTGCCGAACCCGTGCCACGACCTGAGGACTGGGCGACGTCTCTTGATCAAGAAACGGGCAACATAGCGAATCCATCACGATAGCGCCTTTGTAAAGTTCAGCGATGTCGGGCGGAGCGCTCGCGTGCGGGTTCGCGAACAGACGGGGGGCAAAGAACGCTGCGACAGAAAGCTTGAGAACAGAGACGTGAAATTCTCGGCGATTCAAGACCCAAGTTCCCCACAGTAGGAATAGGAAGCCGGATTATACGACTGCAGTGCATCCCAGGTATACGACGGCTCCATGGATTACATCCGGCTTGGTGGCGATCCGGGAGTTGTCGCGTCGTGGCTTGAACGGAACTGCCAAATCCAGACGCGTCCATGGGCGTCGACACACATCATCTTCGAGCTGGTCTACTTCTGGCCGGAGAGTTCGGCAGCATGCGCCGCGCCTTGCAGAGCCCCGCGTCGCCCGGGCGCATTGGCGAGTGCTGTCTCAAATTCCTTCAGCGCTGGACCCGGGTGATCCTGCTCCAGGAGCAAGTAGCCGAGCTGTTCGCGGGCCGGAACAATCGGCCCCGGGGTCACCGGGAGCTTCTCGATTGCGTCCTCCTCGTCGGCGGACGCGCGCATCAAAGCTGCGGCTTCATCCGGTTTCCTGTCCGCCTGGGCTGACCACGCCATGGCTTCGCGCTTCAGAATTCCCACCTGAGTGGCCCAATAGTCGTTGCCTGACGTGCGGAGCTGCTCTTCGATTTGCCGCAATCTATCAAGTTCCGTGCGCGCCTCGGCGGCGCGGCCACTCCGGGCAAGTCCCAGCCCCCGGGCCCAAACCGCAATTGCGGCAACTTGAGGCGGGGCTCCGGCCGGAGGAACGATGCCAGCCGCATCAGCCCATTGACCACGCTCAACCACGTAGCGAACCGGCATCGCGACAGAAGCGTACGCTATCTTGAAACCGTCTGCGTTCAGTTTCGGCATGTTTTGCAGTTGCTGAATGACCTGAGCCGCATCTTTGTCGCGTCCACTCTGCAGATAGGCATATACAAGATAATCCATGGTGTGCAGCTCTTCTCCCGTGTCGCCCTGCTGGTGTGCCGCTTCCCTTGCCGCAAGGTTCGAGGTGATGGAGTCTTCCCATAGGCCGAGTCGCGTGAATATATGCGATGGCATGTGCAGTGCGTGCGGTGCCGAGGGCGCAATCTGGGAGTACGCTTTTGCCGCCCGGAGGCCTTTTGGCGCGAGTTCCGCATTGTCGTAAGCATGGATGAGGTAGTGGGGGATTCCCGGGTGCTGCGGGTAGTTGCGATCGAGCGGCTCAAGCAGATCGGCCGCCTGTTTCTGCCTGGCATGAGTCTTGTCGGCAGGAGATGCGTTCGCCAGGAGTGCGAGCGCGTAAAACACCTGTGCTTCGACATCTTTGCTGTTCTCTGAAGCGAGATCGCTCATCGCATGCTCGTAGTTCGCCGCCCGCGTGCGGTAGGGAACGGTGGCAGCGTCCTGATAGATCAAGCCCAGCGCATTGATGAACTGGCGCTCGCGTTCGGAGCTCGCCCCGATCTGCTGCGCGCGCTGGATTTCCTTTTGCGCAATCGAAATTGTCGCGGGCACAATGGGCGGATCCCAAAGCTGGTGAAAGTACGCCATGGCCATTCCCCAATGTGCCATCGCACACCGCGGATCCAGTTCGGCAACGCCCTGAAATGCATTTTCGGCGGTGGTGTAAGCGAAGGAGTGAAGCAGAGCCACGCCTCGGTCGAACTGCTCCTGAACGGCTGGTGCGCAAGAAATCGGGAACGATACTTTTCCCAGTTTCTCAGGTGCGCTGTGGCTGTGGGTTTCTTGTGCTGATAAGACGGGACAGAGGAACAGCAGCGTGAGCAATATTCGCCATAGATCGAGCATCTCCTATCTCCATAGACGTACAACATTTTGTGACATCCGAATTTTACATTGGAGTCCGCGAACCGACATCGCCACAACTTTGGGAGTCTATACCCAACCAATCGACGCGAACGTGCGTAAACTGGTCAACGCCGTGGCCGATGATGTGATGACCAGCACGCCTACTCTTGCCGTAACGGGACGCGTCCAATGAAAACGGCAGACCCTGTTGAACACAGGATTGAACACAAGAAAAACCGCTCCACAGTTAAGTGACTGAAAAGATGGAGCGGGAGACGGGGATCGAACCCGTGACATCCAGCTTGGGAAGCTGGCGTTCTACCGCTGAACTACTCCCGCTCAATTCCGTTAGACTACCATTGCGTTGTATCTAAGACAACGGTCACTGTCCCTGCGTTTGCCTTTCCCCCGCCGTCTTCGTAACATTCCCGCTCGGGACTTGCGTTCGAACTCATCTCACGTCGCAGGAGGCTTGATGTCCACCGATTCCTTTCCCCCGCAGTACAACTCGCGCCGCAACTTCCTCCGAGCCGGCGTGACGGCGACTCTGGCCACGGCTGCTTACCCCGCGCTGGGCGCGGCTCGCGTGGTCGATCCCGAGTCTCCGCCTGTGGCCGCCGTCATTGATGCCAATTTCAAGAAGGACTTCGAGCTTGACGAGATCACGATTGACGATGTACAGAAGGCCTTCCTGTCCGGTCAGTATTCCTCCCGCTCTTTGGCCGAGAAGTACCTGGCGCGCATTCAGGAGATCGACAAGGCCGGCCCCATGGTCAACTCCATTATCGAGCTCAACCCTGAGGCTCTCCAGATCGCCGACGCGCTCGACCAGGAGCGCAAGGCGAAGGGGCCGCGCGGGCCACTGCATGGCATTCCGGTCCTCATCAAGGACAATATCGATACCGGGGACCGCATGAATACGACGGCGGGTTCGCTGGCGCTGCTCGGAGGGCGCCCTGCGAACGACGCTTTCGTCGCCGCGCAGTTGCGCAATGCGGGCGCCGTGATCCTGGGCAAAACTAATCTCAGTGAGTGGGCCAACATCCGCTGCAGTCATTCCACCAGCGGGTGGAGCGGCCGCGGCGGACTTACTCGCAACCCTTATGCGCTCGACCGCAATCCCTGTGGATCTAGCTCCGGAACTGGCGCTGCTGTCTCGGCGAATCTCTGCGTTGCCGGTGTGGGCACGGAGACGGATGGGTCGGTCGTCTGTCCGTCTTCTGCCAACGGTCTGGCTGGGCTTAAACCGACGGTTGGGCTGGTCAGTCGCAGCGGAATCATTCCGATCTCGCACAGTCAGGACACGGCGGGTCCGATGGCTCGCACGGTTCGCGATGTCGCAATTCTTCTTGGGGCTATGGCGGGAGCGGATCCACAAGATGCCGCGACCGCTGACAGCCGGGGCAAGCTGCCCGCCGATTACACCCGATTCCTCGATCCCGTCGGCCTTAGAGGCGCGCGCCTGGGAGTGGTGCGCAAGTATTTCGGCTTCAACGATGCGGTCGACCAGCTCATGGACTCGCTCCTCGGCGAGATGAAGCGGGCGGGAGCTGAGATTGTCGATCCCGCCGATATTCCCACGATTGGCAAGTTCGACGACAGCGAGCTTACTGTCTTTTGCTACGAACTTAAAGCGGACCTTGCGGCGTATCTTGCTCGTCGCGGTGCTTCGGTTAAGAGTTTGAGAGATGTGATTGAGTTCAACGAGCTCAATCGCGGCCGGGAAATGCCCTACTTTGGACAGGACATTTTTCTTAAGTCGGAGCAGAAAGGCCCGCTCAGTTCAAAAGAATATCTCGATGCGCTCGCCCTCAATCACCAACTCACCCGAGCCGAGGGCATCGACTTTGTCATGGACAAGTTCAAACTCGACGCGCTGGTCGCTCCCACGGGAGGCCCTGCCTGGATTACCGACTTGATCAATGGCGATCATGTCGCCGGAGGCAGTTCGAGCGCCGCTGCCGTCGCCGGCTATCCCAATATCAACGTTACGGCAGGATATCTCTGGGGACTGCCGGTCGGCATATCCTTCTTCGGACGCGCCTGGAGCGAACCCACCCTGCTCAAGATCGCCTATTCGTTCGAGCAGTTGACCAAGGCGCGACAGAAGCCGCGCTTTCTGCCGACGATTGACATCAAGGCCTCCTGACACGCCGCTGAAAATCTTAACCACAGAGGACGCAGGGGAACACAGCGCAGCGACCTCGCCTGTGAACCCCTGTGCCCTCGGTGGTTCGAGCTTTTATTGCTTGCGGAGTTAGGCGTGGATTTTGGTGAAATAGGCGGCGACTACTTTTGCGCAGGGGGGATCCCCTTGGCTTCTACGATCGACCATCGCCAATCTTCATCGGGGCCGGGGGTGATCCCGATATTTTCGTGAAACGTGGTTGTGCTGAAGGGCTTGGCCGTGGCCTTGAGGTGATAGAGAAGAGTTACGTCGGAACGGCGCTCGACGGCGACGGGTGCGTTGTTTTGGGCGGCGGGAATCACCCGCGCACGCGCGGACATTTTGGCGTTGTCTCCCGGCTTGCGTTCAAGCGTCAGGCCGATGGTGATTTCGCGAATATCCCAATCGGTCCCGTTGAAGACTTCGAGCTGCAGACTTTCGTCCTGAATCGAACCAGGGCCGTCGAGCTTGAGCAACTCGGTGAGCGGCAAGTCTTCAATCAGAACGGGTTTGACGAGCAGCGAACTCGCCCGGGCGTTGAATGACAAACTGCAGGTTACATCGGGTGACGATATTTTCAGCGCATTGCTGGAAGGGTCAATGGAAAACACAGTCTTGTCTTGTTTGACCGGCCTTGCTTTTTTGGCGTCCTCCATGACCTGGGCCAGATTGTCGTTATCGATGACAGTGCGCGCGGCATCAGGCGGTTGTTGAGGCTGCTGCTGCGATTTGTTCTTGCGCAGGTTGCGCGCGAGGTCGCCGAGCGAGGGAGCATCGTCTTGCGCCGACGCGGCCAACGGGAACAGCGACGCGACTAACAACACACTGAGCGCAACCAACCGCAAGCTGGGGAGTCTGGATCGCATGATTTTGGTCGCTGAGGGGCGCATGCGCGCTCAGCGCGTCCACCTAAGGAGAGTTTAGGCGAGATGAAAGGGAAAAGAAGTTACCGAAGGGACACGGTAGTGCTAGCACTTCCGGGGATGGGGATTGGAATGGGGCATAGACGCGTTCAAATCGAAGCGACGCGCAACGGGACGCGTCCATGCCCCTTTCACCACTGGTTCCTTACAGCAGGCCAGAGGTACGGAGACGGGCGACCGGATCGGTTACCTGCATTGGTTGACGCCTAAAAATCCAGCGCGCCACCGCAATCCCCAATGCTGCATAACACAGATGCCAGATTTTCATACAATCGCTCCCCGCGACGGACCTTTACCGGGGGGAGGCTACAAAGGTCACGTGCCGAATTAACCCTAACTCTGCTCTATCGGCAGGGCTAGCCCACGAAGGTGCTATGAATTTGTGGAAAAGCAATCCGACGTAATCAGGCACAGTAACCATTCGGTGGAGGGACGGGCGTCTCTCCCGTCCGGCCGGGCGGGGACGCCCGGCTCTCCACCAGCAAGTGCTTACTGCGTTGAGTTTTCGATCCAACCGCCGCCGACGACGATGTCGCCATCGTAGAAGACCGCGGCCTGGCCCGGGGTGATGGCGCGTTGCGGCTCGTCAAAGGTGACTTGAACTTCGTCCGGCCCGGCGGCTTCCCTGGCAGGTTCAATGATGGCTGGCGCGGGTTGATGCTTGTGGCGGATCTTCACTGCGACCCGCATGGGCTGGCGTAGCTCGGCCATTGAAATCAGGTTCACGCGACGGGCGCGGAGAGTGCGCGAGTAAAGCTGCTCGTCCTTGCCAACCACCACTTGCCGCGTGTCGTTCTTGATTTGAATCACATACAGCGGCGAGCCGGTGGCTACGCCGAGTCCCTTGCGCTGTCCGACGGTGAAGTTGTGAACGCCGGCGTGCTCGCCGATCACTTTGCCGTCGGTGGTGACCATCTCGCCGGCAATCGTTGCGCTGGAAGTGCGAGCCGGCTGCTCTCCCTGCTCGGCGAGATAGGCTTCGAGAAAACGCTTGTAGTCGCCGCCGGGGACGAAGCAGATTTCCTGCGAGTCGGGCTTTTCGGCGATCATCAGGTTGTGCCTGCGGGCGAGTTCGCGCACCTCCGGCTTGGTCATGCCGCCGAGCGGGAATAGAGTGCGGCTCAATTGCTCCTGCGTAAGGCCGAAGAGGAAGTAGGTCTGGTCTTTGGACTTATCGGCCGGGCGCTTCAGCAGCCAGCGGTCTAGTTGCTCGTCAAAGACGACCTGCGCATAATGGCCGGTGGCGATGTGATCGGCGCCAATCTGCTGTGCCACAATGAGAAGCTGGTCAAACTTCAAGTGATTGTTGCATAGGCTGCAAGGGATCGGCGTGCGTCCGGCAAGATACTCCTCGACGAACGGCCGCACCACATCGCGCTCAAAGCGCTCTTCGTGATTGACCACGTAGTAGGGGATGCCGAGGGTCTCGGCCACGCGGCGAGCATCGTAGACGTCGTCGATCGAACAGCAACGTCCCTGCACGGATTCGGGCATGCCTTCGTGTCCGGCGAGACGGCGCTGGTTCCAGAGTTGCATGGTCAGGCCGATGACGTTGCGCCCTTCAGCGCGCAGCATGGCCGCGACGGTTGAGGAGTCTACTCCTCCCGACATGGCTACGGCGATGGTTTCGGGCGTCAGCATTTAGCACTTAGTTAGTAGTCAGCATCTGCAACCTAGCTTCGGGCTGCGAGCCACGAGCTTCGAGCGAGCCGCTACGGCCGCGCACCCCGTTGGTTGCTCGCAGCTCGCAGCTCGGAGTTCGCAGCTTAGTTGTACACCGGCGACAACTCTCGCAACCGCGCGACCGTTTTCGGGACCAGTTCCAGTGCGAAGTCTACATCCTCAGCCGTATTCTGTTTCCCGAGACTGAAGCGAATGCTCGCCTTGGCTCGGTCGGGGCGCAGGCCCATTGCGGTCAGCACGTGCGACGGCTCGATTGCCCCGGAAGAGCACGCCGCACCGGTCGAGACGGCCAGTCCCTTCAAGTCCAGGGCGATGACCAGCGCTTCGCCTTCGATGCCATCGAAAAAAATGTTAGTCGTATTCGGGACGCGCGGCGCGCCTTCGCCGTTTAAGCCTGTGGCTTCGATTTTGAGCAGTTCCCTTTCCAGACGGTCTCGCGCAGCGGCCATTTTTTGATCGGCGCGGCCGTCGCCGCGATCATTGCCACGTTCGAAGCCAGCGCTCGCTAACTCGGCCGCCTTGCCTAAACCTACGATGCCTGAAACGTTCTCCGTTCCGGCGCGGCGCGAGCGTTCGTGGTTCCCGCCATAGAGCATGGGCTCAAGTTGGATCCCTTTGCGGACGTAGAGTGCGCCCACACCCTGCGGCCCGTGAAACTTGTGGCCAGAGATGGTCAGCAGGTCGCACCCGATTTTGTTGACATCGATCGGGAGCTTTCCCGCTGCTTGCACGGCATCGGTGTGGAAGCAGATGCCGGCTTCGGCAGCAATCTTTCCGATTTCTGCAACGGCTTGCAGGACGCCGGTCTCGTTGTTGGCGAACATGATGGTGATCAACTTCGTATTCGGCCGAAGCGCGCGCTTCACATCCGCCGGATCCACCAAGCCGCGGCCATCCACGGGAAGATAGGTTACCTCGCATCCTGTCGTTTCACGATACTTTGCTAGATGCTTGCAGACGTTGAGTACAGCGTGATGTTCGATGGTGGAGGTGATGACGTGGTCTCCCGCGCTCGCCAAACCAAATATCGCAAGATTGTCGGCTTCCGTACCGCCGCTGGTAAGTACGATCTCAGAGGCGCGGCAGCCGAGCAGTGCGGCCACGGATTCGCGCGCTCGCTCGACCGCGGCCCGCGTCTCCTGCCCATGATGGTGGATGGACGAAGCGTTCCCAAAGCGCTCGCCAAAGTAAGGGCGCATGGCCTCCAGCACCTCGGGGAGCACCGGAGTAGTCGCGTTGTTGTCGAGATAGACCCGTCGCATCATGCTGCTTTCTATTGTACCGATGTTGTGCCGACGTTCGGTCGAATCGGGCTTCCGGTCCGCCGTGCTTGGCCTGGAAGGGCGCACAGCGTACAATTCTTACTCTGCTTTTGCCGCTGGAGGACGTGTGGCCTTCAGCAGAATTCCCAGGAATTTACGGAGAAATTCATGAAGAGAAGACTGCTCATTTTCGGCCTCATGCTTGCTCTTGCGACGCCCCTGGCGCTCGCCGACGAAGGTATGTGGTTATACAACAATTTCCCAAAAGATCGGGTCGAGAAGCAATACGGCTTTCTGCCGACGCAGGAATGGCTGGACCATCTCCGGCTGTCGTCGGTGCGTTTTAATAATGGAGGCTCAGGTTCGTTCGTGTCGGCCGACGGCCTGGCATTTACCAATCATCACATCGGTGCCGACTGCATCGAGAAACTCGGCACCTCCGGCGCTGACTACATGAAGACCAGTTTTTACGCGAAGACCCGGGCGGACGAGGCCAAGTGTCCCGATCTCGAGCTGAACGTGCTGGTCGGCATCGACGATGTCACCGCGAAGGTGAAAGCTCCTGCCCCGGCAACCATGTCCGCGGCCGCCGCTGGCCAAGCTCAGCGCTCCGCCATGAGCGCCATCGAAAAAGACTGCGCGACTTCGACCGGCCTGCGCTGCGACGTGGTTACGCTCTACTCGGGTGAGGTTTACGATCTCTACAAATACAAAAAGTACACCGATGTGCGCCTGGTGTTTGCGCCGGAATATGACGCGGCATTTTTCGGCGGCGATCCCGATAACTTCACCTACCCGCGCTATGACCTCGACATCACTTTCTTCCGGGTTTACGAGAACGACAAGCCAGTCCATCTCGACAACTATTTGCAGTGGTCGAAAGTTGGAGTGAAAGATGGGGACTTGATTTTCGTTTCCGGACACCCGGGGCACACGGATCGCCTCGATACGGTGGCGCAATTGCAGTTTCTGAAGAGCGTGGATTATCCTTCCCGCCTCGCCAGCTACAAGCGACGGATCGACATGTTGCAGAAGTTCAGCGCGGAGTCGGCGGAGAACACGCGCATCGCGCAGGAGGACATCTTCGGGCTGCAGAACTCACAAAAAGCGATTAACGGCGAGTATGAAGGGCTGCAGGATATGGCCGTATTGGCGCAGATGAACACAGCGGAGCGCGAGCGGGAAAAGGCTTACATGGATAAACACGCGGGCGAGCCCAACCCCTGGGAAGAAATTTCCAACGCGATGAAGGTGAACCGCGAGATTTATGACCCACTTACCTATATTGAGCGCATGCGTGGGTTCTCCTCGCACCTGACGGTATACGCGCGGACTCTGGTTCGTCTCGCCGAGGAAAAGTCGAAACCGAACGGCGATCGACTGCGAGAGTATCGTGATTCTGCCCTGCCCTCGGTAGAGCAGCAACTGTTCAGCACCGCTCCCATCTACAAGAATCTTGAAACCGCGACTTTGGCCCTGGCCCTGACCCAGATGCGGGAAGCGTTGGGACCCGAAGATGCGGCGGTAAAAGCGTCGCTCGGCGGCAAGTCGCCAGAAGAGGCTGCCAAGGCGGTGATCGCAGGTACAAAACTGGAGGATGTGGCCCTCCGCAAGCAACTTTATCAGGGCGGTAGGGCAGCCGTGGATGCGAGTACGGATCCGCTGATCCTCCTGATGCGCAAAGTGGATCCCGAGGCACGGGCTGTGCGCAAGCGCTTCGACGACGAGGTGGATTCGGTGGTGCGGCGCGACGGCGCGTCCATTGCTCGGGCGCGATTTGCGCAGACGGGCTTTACTCAGCCTCCGGACGCGACCTTCACCCTACGCCTCAGTTACGGCACGGTAAAGGCTTATGAGGAGAATGGGAAAAAGATTTCTTACTTCACAACTTTCGGCGGCGCTTTCCAACATGCAGAGGAACACGGTAACAAGCCTCCGTTCAATCTGCCCGCGAGCTGGGTGAAGATGAAGTCGAAGCTCAATCTAGAAACGCCGCTGAATTATGTTTCCACCGCGGACATCATCGGCGGTAATTCTGGCAGCCCGACCGTGAACCGGGCGGGCGAAGCGGTCGGAATCATTTTTGACGGAAATATCCAGTCGTTGGTTTTAGACTTCTACTACGACGAGCGCGAGGCCCGCGCCGTACATGTCGATTCGCGCGGCATCATCGAAGCGCTGCGGAAGATCTACGGCGCTGACGCTCTGGCCAATGAACTGACGGGCACGAAAGCGGCGGGCAAGGCCGCAGGGGAATAGAATTTCAACGTCGACATGTCGACATAGGACCTTGAAATCTTTGCCACAGGGGACACGGAGGAACACTGGGGGGAAAATCGCTCGATGGTTTCTCTGTGCGCCCCTGCGCCCCGTGTGGTTTGGGTTTCTTCCCGGCTCAACTCATCCGCGGTTATTCCGGCCAGAGCGCGGCCGCGGTCTTGCTCAAAATCTGCTGTTGCATCTCTTCGTGAATGGGCAGAGCCTTGAATTCCTCAAGATTCCGCCTGACGTCGGGAACACCCGGGCCCGGCCAGTCGGTGCCAAACAGCGTCTTGTGGGCGATCTCGGCGAGCCGCGGAAAATATGTCAGCAGCGTTTTGGGTGGAATGCCGCTGATGTCGAGATAGACGTTCGGGTGCCGACGGATGAGAAAGAATGCGGTGTGCATCCAGAGTGGGCGGCCGCCGTGTGCCAGCAGGATTTTGAGCTTGGGGAAATCGACCGCAACATCGTCAATGTAGATCGGGTCACCGTATTTGTTGCGCGCGTCGGCGAAAATCGATGTCCCGGTGTGGAACATGACCGGGATGCCATTGGCCTCGGCCGCGCGGTAGATGATTTCCAGTTCCTTCACTCCGTTCAGATAATCGTTTGGAAACAGCTGTTGATGGGGCGGGTGGATCTTGATCATGCGAAGGCCGAGGCGCAGGATGTGCTCGACATCCGCCAGGATGTTGGTGGTGTGGCGCGGATGCAGGCCGCCACAGGAGATCAGGCGCTTAGGATCGTACTTCGTGTAGTTGGCGACGAACTGATTGACCTCGGACGTAAAGCCAATCACTTCTGGCGCAACGTAGTTGATCAGTGCGGCGCGGTCAACGCCGCAACGGTCGAGATATTTCAGGAAGGCCTTGGGCGAGCGGCAATATTCGGCGATCTCGTCGAAATTGGCGCGCTTGCGCTTCATCAGTTCAAGGGCATGCGGCTTGAACAGTTCGATGGGTTCGATGTGAATGTGGCAGTCGGTGATCATGAATCAGTGGACAGTGG